>JASFJH010000130.1:0-6068 GCA_050122215.1 Granulosicoccaceae bacterium
TTTTTATCCAGCTGCTTGACCAGCACATGTCCTTCTTCGGAATACTCTATCGAAAGTTCGTCAACCGTTTCTGCCATGTCCACTCTACCAGTTATTGTGCTAACAAAGATTGCAGCAAGGTTAGTCGAACTGCCAGCGAAAGTTAAGCGCATCGTCAGCTTTTTTTATATCCCTGATGGCGAAGGCACTCCGGCCAGCCGGTGTTCCTCTACCGGCTGGCCCACCACAAGCGGGCGCGCAAGCCGGCTTCACTGCTGTAACCGATCTCGACATCATCGATATTGCCGTCGGCATCAATCACATACGTGGCCGGCACACCCCGCACACCATAGCCATCCGCGAGTGCGCCGTCCGGGTCGACCAGCACCGGGGCGCGAATACCCTGTTCGGCAACGTAGGCCTGTGCCGCATGCCAGCCCCCGGAACGGGTCATGACCGTGATCACTGCGTAGTCTTCGGCAATCGCATCGATCGCGGCCTGCTCGAAGCGGCAAATACCGCACCAGCTCGCCCAGAAGTGCAGCAACACGGGCTGGCCGCGCAACTGCTGCAATGACACGGTGTTGCCGTCAAGCGTGACACCGGCCAGGTCAGGCGCGATCCCCGAAGGCGCATCGCGTCCCTTCCACCATTGTGTGCCCTGGTAGACGCCGACAAACAGCAACACGTATATCGCCAGGGTCCGCCAGCGGCGGAGTCCATGTCGGGTTGGTTTGTTAGAGGAAGGTTGCGGTGGTGGTGCGGGCTGCGTCATGGCCGCAGCTTAAAGGAAATGCTGTAAAAGATCAGTGCTTCGACGTCAGGTCGGGGAAATCATCGGCGAAGCGCTTGATCCACTCCTGCGCCGCCTCTTCACTGGTCATGATCCGGCCTTCGCGCGCACAGACATCCCTGCGAAACTGCTCGATGTGACATACCTGCTCGACCATGCGCAGGTTGTACGCATCATCCTGGTTAGCAAACATGACGCCGATATCATAGGTCTTGTGGAATGGCCGGCACCAGGCAACACGGGCAAAGGCCTCGAATTGCCTGCCGGGGATGCGAATACGCAATGCAGTGCCGGGCTTGAGCCGGGTGCGTGAGGTAAACCTCAATCCGCCACGGCCGATATTGTTGAGCGATTCACTCCCGCCATCGTCACGGGTGACAATGTTGAACTCGATCGGGATGTCAGTTGGGTGGCGGATAAATGTACGCATAAAGTGCTCCGCTTTACTTGCATACCCTGTATAAAATCTAGTCTACTCAAAGAGTTATGCAATAGCACTTCATAATTGTTTGCAAATCACCGCGTGGCCGCTGTGTCTTCAGCGATGGCGGCCTGGTAGGCGGCCGGTGCAACGTTCTCGCCGATTAACATTGCCTCAAGCAATGCGGCCCGCGCCGCAAACGGTTGGCCCTGGGCCGACACGGCCTCGGCATAGTAGTCGATGGCGGCACGGACCGTCGCGCGCAGGCGGCGGCTCATACTGGGCGGTGCACCGGCCGCGATACCGGCCTCGATCCCCTGCACGGCATTGAGCAGGGTCTCGCGCGCGGCCTGGCTACACTCGGAGCCGCCGGGCGGCCAGGCCGCATCAGCATAGAGGCGCAACGCACTGCATAACTCCTTGAGCAGTTCAGGAGGCGCAGACAATGTGAGGTGTTTACCTGCCATCGCGAACTCTTGCTGTGAACCGCACCCTGCGGGATGAGGCATGGCGCATGGCCAAACCGGAAGCGGGTATTTTACACGTGAGGTTGATGGGGTGTGACTGCGTTACCAGTTGATGGTCACGTCCACGTGGTCGGTATATTGACCGACACTGACGTCCTGCCCGGGCGGCAGGATCCCGTACAGCGGCACGGTGCGGGGTTTGTTCCTGGTGACATTTTTCAAAAACACGGTCGAGCCGCCGCTGGTGCCGTCTCCCCAGACCCGGTTCCCCCCCGCATCGATGAACAGGTTATAGCTGAGCCTGTCATCCGAACTCGCGTTCTTCATCTGCCGCAGCGTGATCTGGCCCGAATGGAGACTGGGACCAACGGCAATCGTGACGTCCGGCGGGGGCGCCTCGTCACAGCTGACCATGATGCTGCCGATGGAGGTACTCCCAACGGGATCAAACACATCGTAGACGCCAAAAGGCATTGGATCGGCGGAGACATTGCAGGCAGCAAAGGCCTGCACGGCCGGCAGCAGGCCCAGCAGGGTAACAATCGATCCTATGACTCTACTCACAGATGACCTCCCCTAGCTCGACGATCATCTCCTCGCTCCTGGGAACCTGAAGCTCAAACGAGCATTCTTTATTAGCATAGCTGAAAGTGACAGGATAAGCTCCTTCCGGCAGGTTTTCCAGATAGAACTCCCCGCCCTTGATGGTCGGGAAGGTCTCCGGTTTGCCTTTTCTGTCGAGCACCGCCTCGGCGTATTCAACGGGCCTGGTCTCGCCGTTGACCCGGATCTTCAGCAGGCCAGTAACGGCCTGGAAGCGACTGATGTCGAACGCGACCAGCGAGCCGCTGCGCAACGGCGGCGAGATATATTGATCGACCCCGGAGAGTACATACTCGATGGGAACGTCCTTATCCTCGATAGCAATATGGTTTTCGATGTAGGCGTTCAACTCGGGCAGGAACAGGGTGCCGGAGGCATCGGTCTTGCCGATCTCCCGGTTATTGCGATAGACCCTGACGCCCTCCAGTTCACCGACCTTGATCAGGGCAAAGCTGTCATAGATGGGCCGGCTGAAGCCCAGCGACCCGCCGACCCAGCCGACCGCGCCGGCTGCGGAGTAGGTATAGGTCTCGTTCCGGCCCAGCCCGTCCCGGGAATCCGAGCGGTATTCAGCGGTATACACACCGTACTTGCCGTTATAGCGCACATAGGGGGAGAAGATCTCCGAGCTGCCGCTCTTCTCCGCGGCGAGCCGGTAGCCAAACCCCTCTCCGGCGGGTACCGCCTTGGTCAGTTGCAGCGTGTCTGTGCTGCCGGCATCCCGGTCCTGGTGCAAGTAAGTCAGGGTGCGGTCCTTGCCCAGCGAGTAGGTGAAGCCAAGAAAGAACACGGTATCATCGCTTTCCCCACCCGTCCGGCTCAGGCTCGCGTTCAGGCTGAGGTTAGTCGCGAGCGAGCGTGAATAGCGCAACGTCGTGGTGCGGCGCTTCCCCCCTTGGTATGCATCACTGTAATTATGGTCGAGGCCGATGTTTCCGAGTGGCCGGGAATAAAAACCAATCCCCGCGCCGAGTTCCAGCCTGGGACGTTGCACAAAGGGTGTACGGTTGATCGTAGCGTAGTCTTCGCTGTAACCCCTGGCCAGCAGCCGGCCATTCAGGTTCCTGGACTGGTAGGTATAGGTGAGTGAACCGGCTACGCCCGTGCTGGCATCCTGGTGCCGGCTGAGGGAAAGGCGTGCACCGAACAGCCCGAGGTGGTCGCCGCGCCACAGCCCCTCGCCACCGAAATTGACCACATCCCGCGTGGCTTCTCCGTTGAGCCCGAGGGTGAGTGCATCACTGACGCCATAGCGGTGAAAGGCGGAAAACGCGAGCTTGCCGTAGTCGTTGCTCTCGGTGCCGAAGTTGTCGCGGATGAAACCCGCGTTATAGCTGTATTCATGCAGGCCTTTTTGTAACAGCACATCGGTAAAGTAATAGGGATAAACAATGCGCTGCTCGCGGCCAAAGCGATCCGTGATGCGTATCTCGATATTCCGCGCGCCGCCGTAGTAAGTCAGGTTCTGCAGTTCAAACTCGCCGGCCGCCAGGCTTTCCTTCTTGATCCTTGCTCCGTCCAGGTAGATCTCGACCTCGGAAGGCAAGGCGAGTGAGCCCGAAAGATCGGCCAGCGGCTGCTTGAGCAGATAGGGATCAATCCGGTACTCCTTGGAGAAGCTTACCCCGCCCAGGTTCAGGCTGCTTGCGAGATTGCCGGTAAAGGTAAAGTAATCCCCCAGTCTGAGGCGCTGCAGGGTGTCCCGCCGGTCCCGGGTCAGGTTGGTCATGAGCCTGACATGCTTCTCCCCATCGTTATCACGCGTAACAGAGTGGTCGCTCAGCAACAGCCAGCTGCCGAACCTCGCACCGGCCTCGAGACTCAGGTCCCAGCTCTCGGTGGCCGTATCATTCTCGGTGTACCGGAGACCATAGTTGAGAAAGGCGCTGGAGTCTTCCGGGCGGATGACATCCTGCCGGCGTGGCGGCCGGAAATCGAGGATCTGCCTCGGCAGCAGCGTGGGCGAAACCGTCACTTCCAGGGTCAGGGTCTTCTCGTCCAGGCGAAACTGTGCGCCCTTCAGGGAACGCAGGGAGAGGTAGTCCTCGCCCTCGACCTGCACCACCGTGGCCTCCGGGTCCTTGACCCCCATGCCTTCCAGGTCGGCGCGTCGCAACAGCATGTCGCCGTCGGCTGTCGCCTGGATAATGTATTCGCCCTTGCTCTCACCGTTCAGGGTAACGGAAAGCACAATGGGACCGGGGGGGAGCGCACCGAAAGTCGAAATTGGAATCAGGAAAGCCAGGAGCAGGCAGGCATACAGATATCTGCTCATGGCTCACACATTGCCGGATTGACAGTAATGCCACGGCGCAGTGTCGTCTTGTTGGTCTTGACCAGGACTTCCAGTTCATCCAGTCCCTTGCACGCCGCAGGTTTGATTTCAGCTTTATAGTCGCGGGCGGCGCCGGCCAGCAGATACCAGCCGGGAAGCTCGCGAATGAGGCGATCACGAGAACGAATTTCCACGGACTGGATAAGAAAATGGGTGTTACCGGTATTGCTGACTCGCGCCGTGAGTGCGCCACCACTCAGGCTGATTTGTTCTATCTGGCCCTGGTATTCACTCTTGATCGGTGAAACAAACACTGGCAGGCCGAAGCGGATGGCCACGCTGACCTTGGTCCCGCCCGGCTTGTTTGGCTGCGGAATTTCGCGAATGAACAGGCGGTAGGTCTTCTCCCGGTCTGTAGCCGGGATCCTCGTACCAACCCGCACAATCCGCTCCTCGGCTTTCTCCAGGACCATGACCTTCGGGAAATAGATCAGGTCGGCGCTGTCATCGTACCTGTCCTTGCCCTCCTCGTCCTGGGTCCACTCGGTCAGGTTCAGCTGTAACTGGATGGGCTGCTCACCGTTATTCTTGACGGTCACCGAGCCGGTTCTGGCGCTACGTCCGAGATCGAGCCGGATCGGGGAAACGGCAAAATTACCGGCATGGCCAACATGGGGAAGCAAGGCCAGCAGGCAGACGGCAAGGCGCGTGACAAGGTTCATGTGGAACTGTTTTCCGTGTCGGCAGTTCATATGTTGTCCATTCAGGATTGATCGTCAAGCTCACGCTGCCCGAATAACAGTTCGGCGTGGCGCCCCCTGCAAAGGCCGCTGTCATGGGAGAGAAAGAAGGTGGTTTGCGGTCCGCATCCCTCGCGTCTGGCCGTGATCGAGGTATTGGCGCTCGCATCGCTGTTGCCGGCCGAATCGAGGTTGCCATAGGCGAGTAGCGCGTCAGTGGTCCCGAACTGATACTGGCTATCGGGAACCATCTCTGCGGCAACGGTTAGATCCCGCTGTCGGCCTGAAGATATTACGCTGGTTTCCCCCACCCAACATCTGCCACGCCAGGCAGGGCTGCCCGCAAGCGCTTCACATGTTCTTCTTTCCATCAACCACGCCGTGTTGTCGAGAAAAGGGGGACCCCCCCCCTTCAACGCGTCAAGCGACGCCCCGGCTTACGGGGTAATGGTCAGCGTCACCGTGTCGGAGTAGCTACCGGCCGAGGCACCCGTATAGTCGGAGCCCAGAACATCGGCTGCGATATCCATGCTGACCGGGCTGGTTGGGCCGCTGCCGGTACCACTGCTCGTATAGCTGAACGTATACGGGATGTACTCGGCCAGGCTGGCGTGTTTCATGCGGTACGTCGGGCCCGTGTTGTTTACACCATTATCGTCGGTGATGGAATAGCTGGCACCGTTCGTGCACCAGAACTCCGGCTGGGTAACCGTACCGGAAACATCAGTACCGACTGACGGATCCAGGCTACCAAAATCGACTGAACCGCCGGAATTGAACTTGCAGGTGC
>JASFJH010000131.1:0-6049 GCA_050122215.1 Granulosicoccaceae bacterium
CGACTCACGCCCCGGACCTGGGCCCTTCACGTTCACTTCGAGGTTCTTCATGCCCATTTCCTGGACCATTTTACCGACGCGCTCTGCTGCAACCTGGGCTGCGAACGGGGTGCTCTTGCGAGAACCGCGAAAACCTGAACCACCGGCAGTTGCCCAGGCCAGGGCATTACCCTGCCGGTCACTGATAGTGATGATGGTGTTGTTGAAGGAAGCGTGAACGTGCGCGATACCGTCGACAACGTTCTTTTTTACCTTCTTACGTGTACGTGTAGCTGGCTTTGCCATGAAAGTTACCTGTATTCAAAGAATCCGTTTTACTTACGAATTGGCTTACGCGGACCCTTACGGGTGCGTGCATTAGTGCGGGTACGCTGGCCACGCAGTGGCAAACCACGACGATGGCGGATACCGCGATAGCAGCCGAGATCCATGAGGCGTTTGATATTCATTGACACCTCACGACGCAGATCACCTTCAACAGTGAACTTGGTCACTTCATTACGCAACTTTTCGACCTGATCTTCGGTCAGGTCTTTCACCTTGATGTCACGTGCCACACCGGCTGCGTCACAGATATTCTGCGCGCATGTGTTGCCAATACCGTAAATCGACGTCAGTGCGATCACGGTATGCTTGTTAGCCGGAATGTTGATGCCTGCTATACGGGCCATTCAAATGTCTCCAACTGCTTGTCTAAGCGGGCCTGGGCGCCGGATCCCCGGCTGAAAAGCCCGCAAGTATACTGTTTTACTGATAAAAAACCAATCCACAACGTGGGCGTTTAGCCCTGGCGCTGCTTGTGACGGGCATTCTTGCAAATAACCCGAACCGTGCCCTTGCGCCGGATAATGCGGCAGTTACGGCACAAACGTTTGACTGAGGCACGAACCTTCATCGTCTTTCTCCAGATTCTTTAAAAATCAACAACCTAGCGCAGCCCGCTGCCCTTGAGGTTTGCCTTTTTCAGCATACCCTCGTACTGATGCGACATCAGGTGCGACTGCATCTGGGCCATGAAGTCCATGACCACTACCACAATAATCAGCAACGATGTACCACCAAAGTAGAACGGAACCTGCCAGGACAGGATCAAGAACTCCGGCAACAGGCACACGGCCGTAATATACAAGGCGCCGACCATGGTCAAACGCGACAGTACGCCATCCACGTACTTGGCGGTCTGCTCACCCGGACGAATCCCGGGGATAAACGCGCCCGACTTCTTCAGATTGTCCGCCGTGTCCTTCGAGTTGAACACGAGCGCCGTGTAGAAGAAGCAGAAAAAGATAATCGCCGCCGCATACGCTGCCACGTACAACGGCTGCCCTGGCGACAGGGTCTGGGCGATATCAGCGAGCCATTCCATACCCGGTGCCTGGCCGAACCAGCTACCGATCGTCGCCGGGAACAGGATGATGCTCGAGGCAAAAATCGGCGGGATAACACCCGCCATATTCAATTTCAGCGGCAGATGCGAGGTCATGCCACCGTACATCTTGCGGCCTTGCTGGCGCTTCGCGTAGTTCACCGTAATCCGGCGCTGACCACGCTCGACGAATACCACGAAGGCGGTGACCGCGATCGCCAGCACGATAATGAACAGCACGAGGCCGGCGGCGAGCTCACCTGTCCGCGCCAGTTCCAGCGTGCCACCGATTGCTGCCGGCAAGCCGGCGACAATACCGGCAAAAATAATCATCGAAATACCGTTACCGATACCCCGTTCGGTAATCTGTTCACCCAGCCACATAAGGAACATCGTACCCGTCACGAGCGACACTGCCGCGGTAAACACAAAACCCGGGCCCTGTATCGGTACAACCGGACCGATGCCAACCGTCTGACCTTGCAGGGCAATCGCAATGCCGATGGCCTGGAAGGTTGCGAGCACCACCGTGCCACGACGTGTGTACTGCGTGATCTTGCGACGACCCGCTTCGCCTTCTTTCTTCAACTGCTCGAGCTTCGGGATCACGACCGTCAGCAACTGCATGATGATCGAGGCCGAAATGTACGGCATGATGCCGAGTGCAAACAGTGACATACGCTCCAGAGCGCCACCTGAAAACATGTTGAACATGCCCAGGATGCTGTCACGCTGCTGGTCGAACAGTTCGACCATCGCCGCCGGATTTACACCGGGTACCGGGATAAATGTTCCGATACGAAATACGAGCAGGGCACCCAACAGGAACAGTATGCGGTTACGGATCTCGGTCAGGCGCCCTGCGCCGCCAAGACCTGCTGCCATTGCTGAACCCGGGGTGCTCACCTTATTCCTCTATCTTGCCGCCGGCCGCTTCAATCGCAGCACGTGCACCCTTGGTAACACGGATACCGCGCACGGTCACAGCCTGGCTGATTTCACCTGACGCCATGATCTTGGCATACAGTGTGTTTTGCCCAATCACACCGGCCTGCTTCAGGCTGGTCATATCGACAACGCCACCTTCTACCTTCGCCAGTTCGTTCAGACGCACCTCTTCGGTGACCATCGCCTTGCGTGATACGAAACCACGCTTCGGCAAACGGCGTTGCAGTGGCATCTGGCCACCTTCAAAACCGACCTTGTGGAAACCGCCCGAGCGCGCTTTCTGACCCTTGTGACCACGACCACCGGTCTTGCCCAGACCGGAGCCGATACCACGGCCGGCGCGCTTGGCGCTTGATTTGCTGCCTGCGGCAGGCTTGAGTGTATTCAAACGCATGATCAGGCTTCCTCAACCTTCAGCAAATACGAGACCTTATTGATCATGCCGCGATTTTCCGGCGTATCAATGACCTCGACAGTGTGGTGCATACGACGCAGACCCAGCCCGGCAACACAGGCCTTGTGCTTGGCCAGGCGTTTGGCGGTACTACGTACCAGAGTAACCTTTAGCTTCTTGTCTGCCATCGTACTTACCCCAGAATCTCTTCAACTTTCTTGCCACGCTTGGCAGCAACCGATTCAGGTGATGCCATGTTCTTAAGACCATTAATCGTGGCACGCACAACATTGTTCGGATTGTTGGTGCCGATGCACTTGGCCAGTACGTCATGTACGCCCACGGCATCAAATACGGCGCGCATCGCACCACCGGCAATAACACCAGTACCTTCTGATGCAGGCTGCATATAGACCTTGGCGGCGCCATGGCGAGCAGTGATAGAGTGCTGCAGGGTGCCATTAACCAGGTCGACAGTGATCATGTTGCGGCGCGCTGCTTCCATAGCCTTGGCGATTGCGGCCGGTACCTCACGTGCCTTGCCGTAGCCAAAACCAATCTTGCCCTTGCCATCTCCAACAACGCTCAGCGCCGTGAAACTGAAGATACGACCACCTTTGACCACCTTGGCCACACGATTGACGTTGATCAGCTTCTCGGTGTAGTCGTCACGAGCCTGTTGTGCTTCGAACTTTGCCATGTTCCGTTACCTTAGAATTGCAAACCGTTTTCGCGAGCAGCATCTGCAAGCGCTTTAACACGACCGTGATAGCGGAAGCCAGAACGGTCAAAAGAAACCTGTGTAATACCTGCCTGCTTGGCACGCTCGGCAATCATCTTGCCTACTGCTGTTGCGGCATCTGAATTACCGGTGGTCTTCAGATCTTTCTTCACGTCGGCGTCCAGCGTTGATGCACTGGCAATAACCTTGTCACCTTCCGGTGAGATCACCTGTGCATACATATGACGCGGAGTGCGATGGATAGCCAGGCGATGCGCACCGAGTTCACGAATTTTCATGCGCGTGCGCTTGGCACGGCGTAAACGAGCAGTCTTTTTGTCCATCTCGAATTTACCTTACTTCTTCTTCGCTTCCTTACGAGCGATATGTTCGCCCGCAAAGCGAATGCCTTTGCCCTTGTACGGTTCCGGCGGACGCCATGCACGAATTTCCGCACATACATGTCCCACCAGCTGGTTGTCAGCACCCTTGACGAGGATCTCGGTCTGACTCGGTGTTTCTACAGTGACACCCTCGGGCACTGCGTAGGCAACCGGATGTGACAGGCCGAGCGTCAGGTTAAGGGTCTTGCCCTGTGCCTGTGCACGGTAACCAACTCCGACCAGTTCCATTTTCTTTTCGAAGCCCTTGCTGACACCGACAACCATATTGTTGACCAGTGACCGCATCGTACCAGCCATGGCACGTGCCTTCTTTTCGTTACTACGTGCAACGAACTTGATGGCATTGTCTTCCTGTGTCATTTCAACGAAATCGTGGACAGTCCGCGCGAGGGTACCATTACTACCCTTGACACTGATTTCCTGACCAGTGATGTTGACTTCAACACCACTCGGGATTTCAACAGGTTTGTTTGCAATTCGTGACATGATGCTTCCTCAAATCAGGCGACGTAGCACAGTACCTCACCACCGAAACCAGCCTTGCGGGCCGCACGGTCGGACATAACGCCCTGTGAGGTTGATACAATCGCCACACCGAGACCACCCATTACCTTGGGCAGCTCATCCTTGCCCTTGTAGGTACGCAGGCCTGGACGGCTGGCGCGCTGCAGTTTTTCAATAACCGGCTTGCCTTCGTAGTACTTCAGCGCAACTGTTAACACTGGCTTGCCATCAACTTCACCTGATGAAAAGTCAGTAATATAGCCTTCGTCCTTGAGGACGCTGGCGATCGCCGCCTTCAGCTTTGAGCCGGGCATGCTAACTTCAGTCTTCTTTGCCTGCTGACCGTTTCGAATACGGGTCAACATATCGGCAATCGGATCACTCATACTCATGATTCGTTACTCCGCGCTTACCAACTAGCCTTGACAAGGCCAGGGATATCACCGCGCATGGCTGCTTCACGTAATTTGTTACGAGCCAGACCAAACTTGCGATAGTAACCGTGAGGACGACCGGTCAGACGACAGCGGTTACGCTGGCGAGTTGAACTGGCATCACGCGGCATGCTGTGGAACTGGCGATAAGCCTGTTCGTACTCTTCGTCGCTGATGTTCGGGTCCTTGAGCTTGGCCTTCAGTGCAGCTTTCTTTGCAGCGTATTTGGCTACAAGCTTGGCGCGCTTATGCTCACGGTTAATCATCGATTTCTTGGCCATACCGTTACAGTCCTCAGTTCTTGAACGGGAAGTTAAACGCCTTAAGCAGTGCGCGTCCTTCCTCGTCGGTCTTTGCCGTAGTCGTAATCGTAATATCCATACCACGCAGGGCATCAATCTTATCGTAATCAATTTCAGGGAAAATGATCTGTTCCTTGACACCCATGCTGTAGTTACCGCGACCATCGAATGATTTCGAATTCAGCCCACGAAAGTCACGAATACGCGGAATCGCTACAGAAATCAGGCGGTCCAGGAATTCGTACATCTGTTGCTTACGCAGCGTTACCTTGCAACCGATCGGGTAACCTTCACGAATCTTGAAGCCCGCAACTGACTTGCGTGCGTTACATACTACCGGTCTCTGACCAGCAATCATTTCCATATCGCCGACGGCGTTTTCCATTACCTTCTTGTCACCAACGGCTTCGCCGACACCCATGTTCAGGGTGATCTTGGTGATTTTCGGTACTTCCATCACGCTCTTGTAATTAAACTGCTCCATGAGCTGTTTAACCACAGTGTCACGATAAATGTCTTGCATTCTTGCCATGTTTCAATACCTGCCTCAGGCGTCCAGGACTTCGCCATTAGACTTGAAGAAACGCACCTTGCGACCATCATCAAGCTGTTTAAAGCCAACGCGGTCCGCCTTGTCAGTTGCCGGGTTAACCAGGCCAACGTTCGAGATGTGCAGCGAAGCTTCCTTTTCCACAATGCCACCTGGCGTACCCATCGCTGGGTTCGGCTTGGTGTGGCGCTTGATCATGTTGATGTTTTCAACAACAACGCGATCGTTTGGCATAACACGGATCACAGTACCGCGGCGGCCTTTGTCTTTACCGGCCAGTACCTGGACCTGATCACCTTTTTTGACCTTTTTCATCGCTCTTGCCTCTGGCTTACAGCACTTCGGGTGCCAGCGAGATAATCTTCATAAAGTTTTCGGAACGCAGTTCACGCGTTACCGGGCCAAAGATACGTGTACCGATCGGCT
>JASFJH010000132.1:0-5983 GCA_050122215.1 Granulosicoccaceae bacterium
TCAAGCAGCTTGCGGCGCTTGTTAACCATCTTCAACAGACCCTGGCGGGAATGGTGATCGTGGATGTGTTGCTTGAAATGCTGCGACAGATCGTTAATGCGGGCAGACAACAGGGCAACCTGGACTTCCGGGGAACCGGTGTCGGCATTGCCGCGTGCGTAGTCGCTGACGATCTGCGCTTTTTGTTCAGTATTGATGCTCATCTATCCATTACTCCAAACGTTTGGTTCAGCTCTCACGTGAGGCCGCGTATTGTAAACTGCAAGCCCCGGTCGAACAAGGAAAAATTGAGAAAATTCCATAGCTTCAGGCCGATTTGGCGAGGTGCATGAGCCGCTTCGGTGCGACCCGGCCGTCATCGAGAATCTGGCCAATGCCAAAGAAACCGTCACTGTCATACAGGCGGACAACCCCCGCGGTAGGCGCCTGCGAAACCTGTACCGGCTGGCCCTGTTTCAGGTAAAACGCCAGATTTTCCGACAAGTCCACTACCGGCCAGTCTGTCAGCGCCGAATCCACGGGCTGCAAACAACCCATCAGGGCCTCCGGCCCCTGGTCCTGCCGGGCGCGCAATTCATCCAGTGTCAGCATGTCCTGTTCACCGTATGGCCCCAGCCCGGTGCGGCGTAGCGTCTCGACATGTGCCCCGCAACCCAGCTCGCGGCCGATATCCTCAACCAGTGTGCGGATATAGGTGCCGCGGGAACAGCTCACAGCCAGCTCGAGCGTGTCCTCGCCGAAACCGAGCAGTGCCAGGCTGTAGATCGTGACCCGGCGCGGCTCACGTTCAATCTCAACGCCCTGCCGGGCCAGTTTGTAGAGCGGCTGGCCCTTGTGCTTGAGCGCCGAGAACATGGGCGGAACCTGTTCAATCTCACCCGTAAACCGGCCCAGGACCGCTTCGATGGCGTCGCGCTCGAGTGGCGGCACTGACCGGGTCTCGATCACCTCGCCCTCGGTATCACCGGTGGTAGTGACCTTGCCGAGGCGGGCCGTGGTGCGATAATGCTTCTCCGCATCGAATAAATAACTGGAAATCTTGGTGGCCTCGCCAAAGCAGATGGGCAGCAGGCCGGTGGCCAGCGGGTCGAGGCTGCCGGTGTGCCCGGCCTTGCGGGCATTGAAAATACGTTTGACGATTTGCAGGGCCTTGTTCGAGCTCAACTCCAGTGGCTTGTCGAGCACGATGATGCCGCTGATATCGCGGCCACGGTTACGGCGTCCCATGTTGATTATTCACCTTCAGGATCGGTATCTGCAGAGCGCTTGAGCCCGGCAAGGAGCTTGTCCATCTGCATACCGCGTTCAATGGATTCATCGTAGGAAAACTTCAATTCGGGAACGTGGCGCATACGCATGCGGCTGCCCAGCTCATGACGCAGGAAACCGGCCGCATGATTGAGCGCCTCGACGACGTCATGCCGGTGTGCGTCATCCAGTGTGGTGACGTAGACGTGTGCATACGCGAGATCACGCGTCACCTCGACCCCGGTAATGCTCACCATGTGCACACGCGGGTCCTGGATCTCACGCTGGATCAACATGGCCAGCTCACGCTGAATCTGGTCAGCGACACGCTGGCTGCGCGGGTATTCCTTGGGCATGAATAGTGGTTAACCTGCCGATATGCTAGTTAAATCAGATCTTACGTTCGACCAGAACGCGCTCGTAGACCTCGATCTGGTCGCCCGGCTTGACGTCATTGTAGTTCTTCACACCGATACCGCATTCCGTACCGGATTTAACTTCATTGACATCATCCTTGTGGCGGCGCAGTGATTCGAGTTCACCTTCATAAACAACCACATCTTCACGCAAAACGCGGATCGGACTTGAGCGTTTGACCGTGCCTTCAACAACCATACAACCGGCAATCGCACCGAGCTTGGATGAGCGGAACACATCACGCACTTCTGCCAAACCAATGATCTCATCCTTGTACACCGGCTTGAGCATGCCAAGAACCGAGCTCTTGATGAGGTCAATCACATCATAGATGACACTGAAGTAGTGCAGATCAATTTCTTCCTCTGCAATCAGCTTCTTGGCCGTGTTATCGGCACGCACATTAAAACCAATGATAATCGCGCCGGACGCGAGTGCCAGCTGGGCATCTGATTCGGTAATACCACCCACGCCACTGGATACAATCTTCACAGTGACTTCTTCATTGGACAGCTTGGTCAATGATTCGGTCAGTGCTTCTGCGGAGCCCTGTACATCGGCCTTCAAGACAATATTCAGCGCAGTCTTCTTGCCTTCACCCATTTGCGAGAACATGTTTTCGAGCTTGGCAGCCTGCTGGCGCTGCAGCTTCTGATCACGCAGGCGGGACTGACGGAACTCGGCAACTTCACGCGCCTTGCGCTCACTCTCGACGACCAGCACATCGTCACCGGCATCGGGGGTGCCTGACAGGCCCAGGATCTCGACCGGGATGGAAGGACCGGCGGACTCAATCTGCTTGCCATTTTCATCAATCATGGCACGCACACGGCCAAACTCCTGGCCGGTCAGAATGATATCGCCTTTCTTCAGCGTACCATTCTGTACAAGAACCGTTGCTACGGCACCACGGCCCTTGTCGAGACGGGATTCAACCACGACGCCACTGGCCGGTGCATCTTCAACCGCCTGCAATTCGAGTACTTCAGCCTGCAGCAGAACGGCATCGAGCAGCTCATCCACACCATCACCTGAATGCGCCGAGACCTTGACGAACATGATGTCGCCGCCCCATTCTTCAGGGACAACTTCTTCAGCGACCAGCTCCTGGCTGACACGGTTCGGGTCTGCTTCAGGCTTGTCCATCTTGTTGATGGCAATAATTATTGGCACTCCGGCTGCACGCGCATGCTGGATGGCTTCCCTGGTCTGTGGCATCACACCGTCATCAGCGGCGACAACAATAATGACAATATCAGTGACCTTGGCGCCACGGGCACGCATCGCGGTAAACGCGGCATGGCCCGGGGTATCGAGGAAGGTAATCATGCCCTTGTCGGTTTCTACGTGGTATGCACCGATGTGCTGGGTGATACCACCCGCCTCACCGGCTGCGACACGTGAACGCCGGATATAATCCAGTAAGGAGGTCTTGCCATGGTCGACATGGCCCATGATGGTGACCACCGGTGCGCGATGCACCTTTTCACCTTCATGCTCCTCAACCTTCATCACTTCTGCTTCAATCGCATTTTCCATGAGCAACTTGGGTTTGTGTCCCATTTCCTCAACAACAACCGAAGCGGTTTCCTGATCCAGGGTCTGGTTGATAGTCACCATGCTGCCCATGTTCATCATGACCTTGATGACTTCACCGGCCTTGACCTTCATCCGCTGGGCCAGCTCGCCTACCGAAATCGTTTCCGGGATGGTGACCTCATGGACGATCGGTGCAGTCGGTTTTTCAAAACCATGCTGGGCACCGCCCGCGCGCACACCGACACGCCGGTCTTTTGCCTTACGCTTACGCCGGCCTGACTTGTCACTGGCAACATGTAATTCTTTACGGCCGTACTTGGTATGAGCTTCTTCCTTCTTCGCAGCTTTGGCGCGACGCGTGTCAACGGCGGCAGGTGCTGGCGGGGTTGGCGGGGTTGGCTGCGCTTCTTGTGCCTGCTGCGCCACTACCTGGCGAGCGGCCTCTTCCTCTGCGGCCTTGCGTGCCGCTTCTTCTTCGGCGGCCTTGCGCGCGGCTTCTTCTTCAGCGGTCTTGCGGGCAGCTTCTTCTTCAGCGGCCTTGCGTACTGCCTCTTCCTGCGCAAGACGCGTCGCCTCTTCCTGCTGACGACGCTCTTCGACTTCGCGTGCCTGGCGCTCGGCTTCTTCCTGGACGACAGCACGCTTCACATAGGTACGTTTACGCCGCACCTCGACATTAACTGTTTTCTTGGTCGGTCCGGCACCCTGCTTGAGTTCGCTGACACTACGACGCTTGAGCGTAATCTTCTTCGGCTCAACGATGTCTTCGCTGGTCGACACTTCAGCCTTGCCGTGTGCACGCCGCAGAAAAGCCAGCAACTTTATCTTTTCTTCATCAGAAATCGTTGCATCGGCGTTCTTCTCAGGCAGGCCGGCATCTCCAAGTTGTGCGATCAAACGCTCAACCGGGATCCCAACGACTTCAGCAAGTTGTCGTACAGTCACATCAGACATTAATCGTTACTCTCCAGACTTCTTCTCAGCTTAAGTACTACTTTCAAAATTCAACAATCCAATTACGCGTCTGACTCTTCGGCAAACCATGGTTCGCGTGCTTTCATGATCAAGGCACCGGCACGTTCATTATCAACACCGGTCATCTCAACAAGTTCATCGACGGCCATCTCGGCCAGGTCATCCATGGTGATAACGCCGTTTCCGGCAAGTTTGAATGCCAGGTCGCGTTCCATACCTTCCATGCCGAGCAGATCTTCAGCCGGCTTCTGATCACCCAGCAGTTCTTCACTGGCAATAGCGCGGGTCAGCAATACGTCCTTGGCGCGATTACGGAGTTCTTCGACGATATCCTCATCAAATTCCTCGATAGCGAGCATTTCCTCAATCGGCACATAGGCAACTTCCTCGACAGTCGAGAACCCTTCCTGCACAAGAATCGCGGCAATTTCCTCGTCCACATCGAGTTGTTCCATGAACAGTTGCTGTGTGGCTTCGGCTTCGGCTTCGGTTTTTTCCTCGGCCTGCTGCTCGGTCATGACGTTAAGTTCCCAGCCGGTCAGTTCACTGGCAAGACGGATATTCTGACCACCGCGACCAATCGCCTGTGAAAGCTGATCCTCTTCCACCGCGATATCCATGCTGTGTGAGTCTTCATCAACAACGATGGACAGGACATCGGCCGGTGACATGGCATTGATGACATACTGTGCCGGATTGTCATCCCACAGAATGATGTCGACACGTTCGCCCGAAATTTCACCTGACACGGCCTGCACACGTGAACCGCGCATGCCGACGCAGGCACCGACCGGGTCAATACGCTGGTCGTGGGTCTTCACGGCAATCTTGGCACGCAGACCCGGATCACGCGCAGCACCCATAATTTCAATCAGGCCCTCACCCACTTCCGGTACTTCGAGCTTGAACAACTCGATCAAAAATTCAGGGCAAACGCGGCTGACGAACAACTGTGGGCCGCGCACTTCCGAGCGCACCTCATAAAGATAACCACGCAGACGATCACCTGAACGCACCGCCTCGCGAGGGATCATGTCTTCACGCGAAATCATGGCCTCGGCATTGCTGCCCAGGTCAAGAATGACGTTGCCGCGTTCCACGCGCTTGACCACACCGTTAACCAGTTCACCCACACGATCCTCAAAGGCCTCAACTACCTGGGCACGCTCGGCTTCACGCACTTTCTGCATGATGACCTGCTTGGCGGTCTGCGCAGCGATACGGCCAAAGGCCTCTGACTCCATCGGCTCTTCAATGCTATCGCCGATTTCTGCATCCGGCTTGATTTCGCGTGCTTCATCAAGCGTCAGGATCTGGCCGGCGATTTCGGCATCAAAGTCTTCATCAGCAACAACGGTCCAGGTGCGGTATGTGTCGTAATCACCTGTCTCGCGGTCAATCTCGACACGCACTGCCATATCTTCCATGTGTCGCTTCTTGGTCGCGGTCGCAAGCGCAGCCTCAATTGCCTGGAAAATAATTTCCTTGTCGACGCCCTTCTCGTTGGATACTGCATCAACGACAAGCAAGATTTCTTTCGACATGTCCTAACGCCTCTGTTCAGTCAGTACAAAGTGGCTGGTTATTACCACTCAGGTTTCAAATTCGCTTTCTGGATATCGTTCATTTCGACATCCACGGTGTCATCATCGACACCGACTTTGATGGTCTGCCCATCCACGGCAATAATCCTGCCGCTCAGCTTGCGCCGCCCTTCGACCGGTGCATGCAGTTTGATGACGACCTGCTCACCGGCAAAACGCGCAAACTGCTCTGGTGTAAACAGCGGCCGGTCCACGCCCGG
>JASFJH010000133.1:0-5942 GCA_050122215.1 Granulosicoccaceae bacterium
CAATACCGTGCCCATAACCATGTCCATTTGAAACATGCGTAGTATTGATTTTTGGCGATGCACCACGTGAATTGCGTGTAGTTGCAGTATCAGTTGTGTCAGCTGTGTCAGTTGTAGTCATATCACCCGTCGCGGAGCCGGATGACGCGGTGGTTGGCGTGGTATAGGCCTTGCCCGACTTCAGCCCGCTCATCACATGGCCAAGCTTCGTGTCGTACTGCTGTGCGATCTCGCCCCAGCCCATTCCTTCGCTGCGTAAGGCCAGCACACCTTCGAGTTCGACCGTCTGGCCATCGCTTGTGGTGATGCTGCCACCCAGCAGGGCTGCCTCGAGATCCAGTGCCCCCGGTTCAGTGATGCCTAACTGATTCAGGTTATTCTCCGCGAGCGCGAGGGTGATAGAGACGTTGCCATTCCCCATATGGCCAGTGGGAGGATCGATCACCACCGTTTCGGTCACCTGTACACCGTCTGCATCGGTGTGGGTGCTTGTCAGCGTGAATTCTTCGCCACTTTGCAAACCACTGACGACCTCACTCGCCGAGTCACCCAGCAGTCCGCTGAAATCATTACTGATTTTCGAAATCGCATGCGTACTGTTCGCAGAACTGGTTGAATCAATCACGGCACCCTCTTCAACCAGCGTTTCTGTCGTGTCCGCCGTGGTTGTGGTTGTGCTATCAGGTGTTTCTGATACCCCTGTTGTGACCGTACTGTCGGCCGTTTCAGTCATGGCAGCAGTTGTCTCGGCCATGGCTGCCTGGCTGAACAGCCCGGCAATAACGAGTGCAAGCATAGTCTGTTTTTTCATCGTTCTTCTCTCCTCAGGCGCCTACCAGCACCTTTCCAGTCTGATTAACAAGTACCCTCTCCGTCTGAATAATGATTTCCGTGGCAGTGGCCCTGTCCAGGAAAATGGGGCCCTGGCGGGCGACCGAGCGAATCCGGGTTGTCTTGCTACTGACGGCTTCCAGGGTCAGTTCAATTTCATGCTCATTGGAGGCTGCCTTAATAACTTGCTTGTCCGGGCTTTTCTCGATTGCCTTGACCTTTATACCCATGTCTTTCAGGGCCTTGGTCGAGGCCATGCTGACGTTATTCATTGGCGCGGTAAAGGTCTTGTAGGCAACGCTATTGAGTCCATAACTCACACCGGTGGATGCGCCGATACCAAACAGGGTCAAGGACACGGGATCACAGCCACTCAGCCCCAGGCTTGCCAGCAACACAAGTAGTGCCGGCGTATGACGATTTTTTTTGTATTGTGAAAATTTCAGCACGTTCATATTACCCCTGAATAAAATACAGTATTGAACCCGGCCCCTATTTCGATACACCTCGACTGTTTGACAGACAAAACAGGTATCAGGCCACCCCTTACCAAAGTTATAGTAAAATGAAGTCTAGATGAGTGTGGAGGGCTACAGTGTGAACCGGCGCACAAAACGGGCACTACATATCTTGCTGTTTTTATTGCTCATCCCGCACTGCAGGCACCGCTAACGTGTCAGAATCAATGGTCTCGATATTGGTGAATGCACCATGCCACAACGCAATCCGCGAACCGTTATCAATATCACCGATTGCCATATCGGCGGATGGCCCCCGCATCATGGCGGTGATCCGCGTGATATTCTGCTGGCTGTACTCGACGACATCCAGCACCAGGAGTCACCGGATCTGATCATTGCCAGTGGTGATCTGTCTGACACGGGCATGCGGGACGACTACAGGTGGCTGAAGGACCAGCTGGACCGCTTCAACTGCCCGGTGTTGGCCATCCCCGGCAATCACGATGACAGCGATGCGATTGACGCGGTATTCAATGCAGGGCGTGGCATGCTCAATGCCAGCTGCTCGTTCAACAACTGGCGGATCATACCGCTTGATACCTGCCTGCCCGGTGCGGAATCCGGCCTGCTCTCTGCTGCCTCGCTTTATGCACTCGATCAACAGCTTGGCCAACATCCCGACAAGCCGACGCTGGTGACACTGCATCACCCGCCTGTTGCCATCGGCACCGCCTGGCTGGATGCAATGGGCCTGGAAAATGCCGATGAACTGATGGCGGTGCTGGCAAACCATCCACAGGTGAAGCTCTTGCTGTGCGGCCATGTGCACCAGGCCGTTGATATGTATTACAAGGATATTCGCATCCTCATTAGCCCGGCCACCTGCCGGCAGTTCCTGCCCGGCAGTGATGCGTTTGCCATCGATCCCATCCCGCCCGGTTACCGGCGGATAATACTCGACGAAAGCGGTATGATAGACACCACTGTGAAACGCCTGGATGAACAAACCTGGTTGAATTGCCGGCACGTATCCTGAGTATGGATTACCGCGACGAACAATTACGCTTTGAATGCACCCGCTGCGGTGCCTGCTGTTGTGGTGACGAGGATCACTATATCGCCGTACGTGAACAGGACCTGCGAGCGATCTGTGAATACCTCGACATTTCACTGGCCTGGCTGAAGCGTCGTTATATCGAACACCTGACGCGCCAATACTACACCGTCCGGATCGGCGACGATGGCCGCTGTGTGTTTCTCAACCAGCAGGGACATTGCCGTATCTACCCGGTCCGCCCGGTGCAATGCCAGACCTACCCCTACTGGCCGGAAATCCTCGCCGAGAGAAAACACTGGCAGGCCGAGACAAAACGCTGCGAAGGAATTAACCGCGGCAATGTGGTGCCGCTTGAATCAATTACCGACTCCCTGCGTCGACAGCGAGAATTCGAACAGGATGGACCATGCGACGTCTGAGTACCTTCACTGCCATATTTGGCATTATCGCCACTCTGTTGCTGGCTGGCTGCGGTGAAAACCGCGATGAACTGGCCATCAAGAATGGCATCATCAGCATGTCGAAGGCGGTTGAACAACATGATACTGACACCTTCATGCGGCATATCGCCGGGGATTACCGTGATGGCCACGGCCGCGATAAGAATGCGATTCGGCAATTACTCGAGCACTATTTTGAATACAACGAGCAGATCAACCTTATCATCAGCAGTATGGAAATCGAATTCGGTGAGGATGAGAATACGGCGGTGGCACGGCTACGCGTACTGGCGACGGGTGGAGAAGGGAAACTGCCCGAACGTGGCCGTCTGAATGAGGTGACCAGTCAATGGCGCAAACAAAATAATACCTGGCACGTCACGCGCGCCAGATGGCGGCCGGTGCTGCTACAAATGACCTGATTGTTCAATCAGGCCCATCCACGAGACGAAAATCGATTTCCGAGAAATCATCGGAATCATCCCACTCATTGCCCCATTGGTCTGAGAGAATGACACCCTGGTGAATGCCCTCGAAACCGGGTATATCCTCGATCTCTGCAGCATCGTTACTGGTTTCACCGGGAGACTGTTGCCCCGGTTTCTGTCGCGGAATTTGCATATCACACCTCCCGTCAAGGAAACGTTAAACTGATATCCGCTCACGGCATTACCGCCCGGTATGCCGAAAAAAAATAATTACAGTCTCAATAACACCCCTGGTACGAAAGCGCCTGCTCATCATCTGCCGTGGGCAGGAGAACATGCCCAAGCACGAGGCAATCCTCCATCCAGCGCGCAGCATACCTGTTTAGCTGCCACTTAATATCGCGTCCCAGTTCATGGTAGCGCGTATGGCTACGGGCATGCGCCGGCCCTTCACCATCATTGTGTGCAATCACCTCGGTCACCTTTGCATCATGGTAAATGCGCAACCATAAATCCGGCGCTGCGACATGCGTTTCACCCACCGGTACATGATGCGTTAACACGACCACCGAGGTATAGGGTGTATGCTCGAGTACCCGCAGGTGCAAATCCGGCGCACCATCAATCCTGCTGCTCGCAGTCCCGTCTATTCCTGGCAGATCCGGAATCAATTGTGTAACAAGCTGGTAATTCATCTCGTGCAACCTGTACAACTCCGCACCGTGATGCTTACCGATGGTATGACTCATGTACTACTCCGTACTTTCTACAACTTGTACAAACCTAATCATCGATCACGATCCGTTTGTCGTCAAACGGAAAAAATCGCCGGATTTCCCGGGCCGGGAAGCGACAAAAAATCTGTTCTGGAATGAATGAGTTGCAGATATTTTGTGAAGAAAATTCGCCCGTCCTGGGCCACGCAAGGCCGCGCCTGCGTAGTGGCCAGACAGCCTGCCCGGCCACACGGGAATGATAAAAAAAACGTTCACGACAGACCGCCTCATCAGTACAATAGATACGGGGGAGTCGCAGTGTGTTAATGATTACAGAACAAATCCGCTATGTCATTATTGTGTGTGCCGCCCTGCTACTGGCTGCCTGCAGCACAACAGCGTCGGACAAGCAGCGGGATCTGTCCTATCTCGCCAAAAGTGATATTGATACGGTTGTTGATATTCACCGGCAACGCAGCAATGCATTGCTGGCACAGTTGGTCAGCAAGCTCTACAAACGTAATCCCCAGTTTTGCAAAAGAGACGGTCTGGCCCTGGACGCCTGTATCAAACGCGCCCGGACCATCAAGCAAGTTGACTGGCAGGCCATCCTCGGCGACTGCTCCGGTAGCGGCTGCATCGAACTGGCCTTTGCCGATGAATTCACTGGCGATCGTGTTCTCGCGCTGGCCGTCGGGCTACGCAGCATGCTTGACGCCGCCTACGATCATAAGCAGGAATTCTTCCTCACAGATGGACTCGACCCGCAAAAGCTCTACAACTCGGCACGCAACATCGAGATCACCGTATGGCGTCTGGCACACCGGCGAGACGGGCACGGGCGACCCTATGTACTGGCCGACAGCCTCGACGAAGGCGTACGCAATCTCAGCTATGAACGCCTGTTCGGCAAACTGATTTCCCTGCAGGACACCCTGGCAACGGTCATCGCGGAACGCGATGACCGGCTGATCAAGAATGTCATCCAGCGGCTTGCCACCGCAGTGTTTCTACCGATATAGGGTGGCGAGAGCCGGCGAGCTTCAGCGTGCCGCCCGCCCGGTCACCAGTGGCAGACCAGGCTGCCGGGCATATTCGGCCATAGAGCCGTCATACAGCCTGACCTTCTCGTAACCCAGACCGCGCAGGGTCAGGTAGCTTTGCGCGGCGCGATGCCCGGACCGGCAATACAGGTACACCGGGGCGGCCTTGTCGCCAGCCCCTGCGGCCGCCAGGCTCGTCAACAGCGCCGGCGCCGGTTTTGGTACAAAGCCCCGCTCGAAGTCGACACTTTCCTGCCAGGACCACAACCGTGCGCCCGGGATATGCCCGCTGCGTTTCGCGCGCGGATGGCCGAGATATTCCTCCGGCGAGCGTACATCCAGCAGGCTGACCGACTGTTCGCGTGAGGCGGTGACGATATCCTCGAGTCCGGCCTCGTTGGCGCGTCCCTGGCCGTTCGATTCGTAGCTGACCGGGCGTCTTCGGGTCTCATTGTTGTCGACGTTATGGCCCGCCAGTAGCCACTGCACGAGACCACCGCGCAGCACCGAGACATTCGGGTGACCGATACGCTCGAGTTCCCAGAACAGGCGGCCGGCATTCAGACCCGCCATGTCATCATAAATCACAACATGACTGTCACGCGCAATCCCCACAATGCCGAGTAATTTCACCAACTGGTTGTCAGGAATACGTATCGACACCTTGTCTTTCTTGCGCGACATGACGAGATCACCGTAGCCAAGCCGGATCGCCCCCGGGATATGGTAGCGCAAGTATTGCGGATCGTCCGTCATATCGACGACCACGACCTTGGCATCATTCAACCTTTCGGCCAGCCAGTCAGGCTCGACATACACCGGCGCAGCCAGTCCCAGGCGGACAACCATCATGCTGGCAAGAAACAGGATAATTCTGTACATAGATTTCACCTTCAGGATATTGCACACCATTATAGCGACATGGCTGCGGCAGAAAACAGTTAAAAGTCGGGGAAAAACGGAAAG
>JASFJH010000134.1:0-5934 GCA_050122215.1 Granulosicoccaceae bacterium
TACTGACATTATTGCTGGGCACGCCCAGCCTGAGCCTGATCGGCGCCATTGGCGCCGCACTGACCCTCGGCCTGCGAGGCGGCGGGGTGTTACTGTCATTGCTGATCCTGCCTTTGTATAGTCCCAGACTGATTTTCGGTACCGGCGCGGTGATTGCCCACGGTGCGGGGCTGGCAACGCAGGGCCACTTGTCCTTACTCGGCGCCTACCTCTTGCTCAGCCTGGTGTTCGCACCCTGGGTGACGGCGCAGGCATTAAGAATTTCACTGGATTAAGCGGGCACGCCGTGAACATACACAAGTACGCATCTGCCAAGGCCTTCTACCCGCTCGCCAGCCGTGTGCAGCCCTGGGTTGCCGGACTCGCCTTGATACTGATTGCTATCGGCCTGTACCTCGGCCTGTTCGTCGCCCCCCCCGATTACCAGCAGGGCGAGAGCGTACGCATCATGTTCATCCATGTGCCCAGCGCCTGGATGTCGATGTTCGTCTACGTGGTACTGGCCGGCAGCGCGGCCGTCGGGCTGATCTGGAAAATCAAACTCTGCGACACCTTTGCCCGCGAGGCGGCACCGATTGGCGCCTCGTTTACCCTGCTTGCACTGCTGACCGGTTCACTGTGGGGCAAACCGATGTGGGGCACATGGTGGGTGTGGGATGCCCGTCTGACCTCGGAACTGTTATTGCTGTTTCTGTATCTCGGTTTTATCGCCCTGCAGGCATCGATTGAAGACCCGCGCCGTGCCGCGCGTGCCGGTGCCGTGCTCGCCCTGATTGGTATCGTGAACCTGCCGGTGATTCATTTTTCCGTCGAATGGTGGAACACCCTGCATCAACCCGCCTCGGTGACACGCCTTGACGCCCCTGCTATCCACCCGGACATTCTCCTGCCGTTACTGGTCATGTCGCTGGGTTTCACGGTATTATTTTTTTATATCATGTTGTTGCGCATGCGTGCGGCGATTCTCGAACAGGAGCGCCACACCACGTGGCTGCAGGAACTCATGGGGAAAAACCGGTGAACATGGGCGAATTCTTTAACATGGGTGGCTATGCCCTGTATGTGTGGGGCAGTTATGTCTTTGCCGTGATCGTGCTCGGTATCAACATCGTGCAGGCCAAACGCCGCCTGCGACGGTCAACGGAACAAACGACCGGATCATGAAAGCCCGCAAACAAAAACTTGCCATACTGAGCCTCGCCATTCTCGCCCTGTGCGGCGCCACCCTGCTCGTGCTGAATGCCTTCCAGAGCAACATCGTGTTCTTCTTTTCGCCGACCGAGGTCAGCCAGGGCAAGGCACCGGCCAATACCACCTTTCGCATCGGCGGCCTCGTGGAACAGGGTACGGTGCATCGCTCTGCGGACGGCCTGAACGTCGAGTTCCGCATTACCGACCTGGTGCAGAGCCTGCCGGTCGCCTATCGCGGTATCCTGCCTGATCTGTTCCGTGAAGGTCAGGGCGTCGTCGCCCAGGGCAAACTCGTGAACGGCCGTTTTCAGGCCGAGCAGGTACTGGCCAAGCATGATGAAAACTACATGCCACCCGAGGCGGCCGCCGCACTCGAACAGGCCGCGAAAACCCTGAAGGCGGAATAAAGCCCCGGCAAGGCAGGACATAACCGGATCTGCTACTATGCGCGCCATGAAACAGACCGGCATGACAAAACCCGTTTTCCTGGTGATCGCGTTACTGGCAGTCGCTATCGGCCTGTGGCTGGGCACGCAGTATTTTGCCGGGCAGCAATCTGCAGAACAGAGCGAATACGAGCAGGCAACCGTGCTGTCCCAGCCACGTGTGCTGGGGCCGTTCGAGTTTACCGACCATACCGGCCAACCCTTCAACCGCGAGTCGCTCAGGGGCCAGTGGACCTTCCTGTTTTTTGGCTATACGCACTGCCCGGACGTGTGTCCGAACACCATGACGGTGTTCAATCTGCTCGCGCAGGGGCTGAAACAGCAACCGGAGGTGCTCGACAAGACCCGCTTCGCACTTGTCTCGGTCGACCCGGAACGCGATACGCCGGATAAAATGGCCGACTACGTCAGCTATTTCAACCCGCGGTTCATCGGCCTGAGCGAAACCCGTCAAGGCAACCTGCTCGCCCTGAGTTCACAACTCGGCGTCGTCTACCTGGTGCGCAAACCTGACTCCACCACTGACAGTTACGATGTCGATCACAGCCCGAATATACTGCTCATCGATCCGGAGGCACGCTTCCATGCCGTGTTCTCGCCACCTCACGATCCGGAACAGATGCTTGCAGACTACAACAGGATCATCGAAAACTATCAGCCATGAAAAAACTACCGCTAAAACTGTCCGGCCTGTTACTGGCCACCTTATTTACGATTAACGGTCATGCAGACCAGCTGATTTCAGTTGAAGACGCCTGGGTGCGTGAGGCGCCACCGGGCGTAAAAATCCTTGCTGGTTATATGACCATCCATAATCATGCAACCGAAGGCGATGCCCTGACCGGTGTCAGCAGTGACTGCTGTAGCAAGATCGAGATGCATGAGTCCGTCATGCAGGGCGGTGCGATGACCATGCAACAGCACGAGCAGGTGGCCCTGCCCGCTGCGAGTCGTACAAAATTTGCCGCGGGCGGCCTGCACCTGATGTTATTCAATCCCGTGAAGCCGTTACGCGCGGGCGATCAGGTGGTCATGCAATTGAAATTTGCCCATCACGCCCCCATCATGATCAGTGCCGGCGTCAAACGCGCCACCGGCAGTGAGGAGCATCATCAACACCATCACCACCACGAGGAATAGCCCGGGCATGTCTTCCCTTAGCCTGGCGGAGCGCCTGTTTGTCTGGCTGCAATACTGCATTCCACAGCACCTGATCTCGCGCTTGATGTGGCGCATGACCCGGATCAAGGCGCGCTGGTACCTGGACTGGCAGATCAACTGGTTCATCCGGCGTTACAACGTCGACATGTCCATCGCCGAGAACCCCGATCCGGCCAGCTATGCTGATTTCAACAGTTTTTTCACGCGTGCCTTGCGCGCCGATGCGCGCAGCATCGATCCGGACCCCAACACCATCACCTGCCCGGTCGACGGTGCCGTCAGCCAGCTAGGCAGGATCGACCACGAATCCCTGATCCAGGCCAAGGGCCATGATTTCAGCCTGACCGCCCTGCTCGCCGGGCGCGATGACCTGGCGGCGCCGTTTCGCAACGGCAGCTTTGCGACCGTCTACCTGTCGCCGCGCGACTATCACCGCATCCATATGCCGGTATGTGGTGACCTGCAGGAAATGATCTACGTGCCGGGCAAATTATTCAGTGTCAATCACGCCACGGTGTACGGTGTCAACGGTATTTTTGCGAAGAACGAGCGGGTCATAACCTTGTTTAACACCGAGGCCGGCCCCATGGCGGTGATCCTGGTTGGCGCCATTAATGTCGGCAGCATGGAAACCGTCTGGCATGGTCTGGTCACGCCGCCGTATGGCAAAACCATTCAAACCTGGAACTACGAGGATAAACCGGTTCACCTGACCCGCGGTGATGAACTGGGCAGATTCAACATGGGCTCGACTGTGATCCTGTTGTTCCCCGAGAATACGTGTGAGTGGGACAGCACCCTGCGGCACAATGACAGCGTCAGCCTGGGTACGGCAATCGCCAGGTATATCCGGGGCTGATCAGGCCCTTTGCCAGGCGAAGGGCAGCACGTCCTCGATGTGGTCCACATCGAGTAACAGCATAAGCAGGCGATCCAGCCCGAGTGCCACCCCGGCACAGGCCGGCATACCTGACGCCAGGCCGGCAATCAGGTTCCGATCAAGCTTCACCTGTTCCTGCCCCCTGTCTGAACGAATGCGGTTATCCTGCTCGAAACGCCGCAACTGTTCCCCGGCATCGAGCAGTTCGTGGAAACCGTTGGCCAGTTCAACGCCGTCGATGTACACCTCGAAGCGTTCGGCAACACCGTCTGGCTCGCGTACCTGCGCGAGTGCGGCCTGTGAAGCCGGATAGTCATGGATGAACACGATTGCGCCTGTCGGCAGGGCCGGGACCACGACCTGGTCGAACAGCAACTCCAGCCAGGCATCCCTTTCGTCCACGCTTAAACCGACGACATCAGGAAATCCCAACGCTGCAGCCTCGTGCACCAGTTCGCTGTTGGAAATATTTAATGGATCGAAACCGGCATGCAGCAGAAACGCGTCTTGATAGCTCAACTTGCATGAGCCAGTGATGCGTTCGCCCAGCACCTGCGTTAACAACTGTTCAACTTCAGCCATGAGCGCATGGTGGTCAAAGCCGGGCCGGTACCATTCCAGCATGGTGAATTCCGGATTGTGGAAACGCCCCGCCTCGCCCTGCCGGAACACTTTGCAGATCTGGTAGATCGAACCGCTGCCGGCGGCCAGCAGGCGCTTCATCGGGAATTCGGGCGAGGTATGCAAGTAGTATGTATCATGTCCGAAACGCACCGACATACTTTCAATATTCGGGTCGGTATTCCCCGCGGTCGACAATAGCTGCGTCTCTACTTCGAGCACCTCGCGGACAAGAAAAAACGCGCGGAGCTGTTGCAACAGCTCCGCGCGTTTCCTGATCGTGTCCAGCGACGCAGACGGCCGCCAGTCCTGTTGCCGGTCAGTCATCTTCCCTGGCGCGGCCCACATATTCACCGGTCCGCGTATCAACCTTGAGCATCTCACCCTCATCGATGAACAGCGGGACACGCACCACCGCACCGGTCTCGAGAGTGGCCGGCTTGCCGCCACCTCCCGAGGTATCACCACGGACACCCGGATCGGTCTGGGCCACCTTGAGGACCACGAAGTTGGGTGGCGTCACGGTCAGTGGCACGCCGTTCCACAAGGTGACCGTGCAGATATCCTGCTCCTTGAGCCATTTCACGGCATCGCCAACGGCATTCGCGTCCGCGCCCATCTGCTCGTAGGTTTCCGGGTCCATGAAATACCAGAACTCGCCATCCGTATACAGGTACTGCATCTCCGTATCCACGACATCGGCAGCCTCCACCGATTCGCCCGACTTGTAGGTGCGTTCGATCACCCGGCCGGTCTTCAGGTTACGGATCTTGACCCGGTTGAAGGCCTGGCCCTTGCCCGGCTTGACGAACTCGTTCTCGATGATCGAACACGGATCGCCGTCGATCATGAGCTTGAGGCCACTACGAAACTCATTGGTACTGTAACTTGCCATAGATTCCTCTCTGTATGGTCGAGCAGCCCTGCCGTTGGCCACTGTCGAATGCTAAGATGCGCCTATGATACAGGCTTCCATGCACAGATTGCAGCGTTGCGGCTGGCAGGCCGAACTGGCCAGCGCCATTACCGAGCCGGCCGAGCTGCTCACGGCCCTGGGGCTGCCCACACAATTGCTCGAGGACCTCGAGCCGGCCAGTCGGGACTTCAGACTGCGCGTACCGCGGTCTTTCGTGCAACGCATGCAGCCCGGTGATCCCGATGATCCCCTGCTGCGCCAGGTGCTGCCCCGCGCCGAGGAAAACCTGCCCGTCAGCGGTTATGTCGCGGACCCGGTCGGCGATCTCGACGCCATGACCGTGCCCGGCCTGCTGCACAAATACCACGGACGGGCCCTGCTGGTGACGACCGGCGCCTGCGGTGTTCACTGCCGCTACTGTTTCCGCCGCCACTTCCCCTATAGTGAAGCCAACCCGGCCCAGACTGACTGGCAGACGGCACTCGATTACCTCGCCGCAGACACCAGTCTGCGTGAAATCATCCTCAGTGGTGGCGATCCGCTCATGCTCAGCGATAATCGGCTGGCCGGCCTGGTCGAGCGGCTCGAGGCTATCCCGCACCTGCAGCGTCTGCGCCTGCATACGCGCTTGCCCGTGGTCTTGCCGGCGCGCGTCGATAGCGCGCTGACCGACTGGCTGTCCAGGACGCGCCTGCAGAGCATCATTGTCCTGCATATCA
>JASFJH010000135.1:0-5909 GCA_050122215.1 Granulosicoccaceae bacterium
ATGCATGTTATGCGATAATCGATCGAGATGAAGGTAAACCTTCGTAAGCCGATTTGTGTAAAGATCAGTAGACTGCATGGATTATTCAGCCTTCACCAGTACACCATCTTGATAGGCGTGTTTTCTTACATACTCTGATGTCATTGCGGTCAGGAGCGCGCCGTAATTCAGGGAAAATGAGAGGGTATCGCCCACTCGAATGTTTGCTGATGCTTGTGTGACGTCAATGACCAGATAGCCACTGGATGCACCAAGAATTGTCACACGTGGATCTTGCGGTGCAATACCTTCTACATCGATATCTTCGCGTCCTACGTTTAACAGAGCCCGCAGCATCTCACCACGCTCCTCGAATTCGGGACACTCTCCAAATGCGTCCTCGCTCCGAATCCCAAGAGGAACTGAGGGTTTCTTTTTTAGTTCAAGCACTTCGGCATGTAACATGAAAGCATCTTGATATGTATTGGGCCACGGACTTCGATGCGTGGTCTCGCGACCCAATAGAATGGCCTCGCCGATCCGGGCATGGTTAACCCGCTGTGGCATACCATCGGCAGCAATGAGATTAAGCCCGCTGGAATTGACTCCTGAGATCCACTCAAGCCGAATATTGCAGCTCCGTTCTACTTCGGTAGCAAGTTCTACTAATCGCTTCATATTGTGTTCGTCAGGTATTACACCACCGAAGCAGGCCAGATTGGTGCCGATCCCTTTGATGTGGATGCCAGGCAGTTTATTCGCCTCCTTCACAATTCGAATAAGATCATCTGGCCAGATCCCTTCACGCAAATCTCCCAAATCCACCATGAGGATGACATCATGTATCCTGTCATACTGCTGGGCTTCAATAGACAGTGCTTCGAGCACTGCTAACTCAGAATTCAAACTTACAGTGACGGATTTGACTACTTCACTGACATTGGATAACGAGGGAAGTCGTAATAACATGTATTGCGTATCAACGCCTGCCTTAATTAGCCGCTGAATATTTTCCAGCCGGGAATCGGCAATTGCCGTAACACCACCACGCAACATCGCATTCGCTACCTGTGGATGTCCACATGTCACCTTACTCACACCTGTCACAGTAATGCCATGTTTATGACACAATTCAACGACAGTACGTGTATTGTGTTCGATTTTGTCGAGATCGATGATGAGGTATGGTGTGGTCATATAAACTATCGTGAGTCTTCTTTATTAAACAATTTCCTTGTCACGCAACATTCGCATCAAGAAACTGGCCACATCATGACCGGTGGTGCCGTGACCAAAACCCGCATCCATGCCACATTCTCGTGCCATTTTATCGGTCACCTGGGTACCTCCTGCAACCAGTACAATTTGCTCACGTAAACCGCGTATCTTCACGAGTTTATCCAGCTGCCGCATGTGTTGTTTGTGAACATCGGCGTGGGTAACGATGGTTGAAATCAATATAGCACGAGCATTCAAATTCTCAGTCATATCTACCACACGTTCAATAGACACAGATGTTCCCAAGTCATGGCAAACGAAGCCGTATTTCTCAATGCCACCATGTTTGATATCAAGGATCTCATGCAGACCAACTGAATGCTCATCTTCCCCCACCGTAGCGGCAACCACGTGTATATCACGAGGCCGAACCCAGGTCTCAATCTCCCCTTCGGATAATGTTTTTACACTGGCATATCGTGGGAGATCATCCTTTTTAATCACGACATCAAGTATGCCTTTAATCTCAAATACACTGCCTTCAGCGGGATGCATCACTCGCCGGCTGATCACTTCTGGATCGTTTAAGCCCATGTATCTTGCCATTTCAAGTGCCGCTAGTTCGGCAATATGTGGACTCTCCGGGACAAACAATGTGACACAGACAATACTGTCGCCATGTTTCTCGACCTCAGGTTTTAAAAGTCTCTGTACTTGTTCCGTCAAAGGTATCTTTAAACGCTGTTCAACATTGTCCTTGGGATCCAGTTCATCGATGTACTGTATCTTAGTAACATCACATAAGGTGCAGCCGCTATAGTCGTCACAAGGCTTGTTTATTCCTTGTGCATAGACATTGTTTCCAAAGTGGCTACACACTGGTGCGCCGTAACCAGGTTCACGCGGGATAACCGTATTGGCCCCATCACCATCCTGGGGGCCGCGCACGATACCGTCACCTTTACGTTCTGGATAGTAGCCCGAGTCAACAAACTGTCCCGCTTCGACGGCGGCATAATAACCACCACCTTCGAGAATCTCCTCAAGAAAAAGTACCGCCCGTTCCTTGAGTTCACGTGCTTGAACTCGCAAAGGTCCATCATTCTTAAGTTCGAGTTGCTCGTTAATGCCATCGATACCCATTAGAGTTTGTCGCGTGCTGTTAATCCCCGCAATATTATTGTAATGCCAGGGAATATTTCGCCCTTCATCTGGCGTTATCGTGCTTTGGATATCGGCAAAAGACAGACGCGATATCAATGTATCGAGTACATGTGTAACAGAAGCTTCCAGTGTATCTGTCTCCATATAACGCGTATTCTGTTGAGCGCGAAATTTATAGCCTGCAAACAACTCGCGCAGCGCAACAGCGTATGGCAGATCCAATCGTAATTTCGGTGCCGGTGGTGCAGTCGGCGGCACGGTGGAAAGCGCAATCAATTCGGCCGGCATTCCTGCGACACGTGAATATGCGGTATTAATGGCATGTTGAACAAATAGTTCAGGCGTTACCTTCCACGCCTCTTTTGCAGTAGCATTGGCATTATGCGCTCCATCCAGCTGAAGGAGACCGGCGTCGGCCATAATTCTTTTTGACTCAGCAGCATCTACAAATGAGCGGTGCATATTAATGTCGCGATAGAGCACATTGTATTGGGGATCCTGATGTGCCCCATTCACACCCTCCTCTGAAAACAGCACGGCAATCTCTGGTCCGGCAACCCCGCTGACGTAAGAGTGAAAGTTGATTGGCCTGCCGACTTCTTCTTCTATCGCATCGAGTGCTTTACGTGTTGCCCGGATCTGCTTTCTGGTTATAGGAATACCACCAATACCTTCGGGTGTACCCTCGATCAGCCCATTAATATGCGACTGTCCGGTAGTACGTATTACCATGATGTGATCGGCACCATGCCAGGCGGCCATACGCATTCGCCGCAGGTCGTCTTCAAATCGGCCAGATGCAATTTCCGTCGTAATCACATAATCGCACTGGGGATCGATGTTGTGGAAGTATTCTGCGGCAGGCAACGGTACGGAGTTTTTAAGATTGGCTGAGGTATTCTTATAGATAAAGGGACCTATCTGTTGGTTCGGAATCTTCTTTCGCCAGCTCCAGCCTTTGCGCTTGGGTCGATATTTATCGAGATCCTTGAGGACCTCCTGAACATCGAGCTTCTTGTCCGGATCTAACTTCACGGATTAAGCTCCTGCCAATGCTCACCATGTAACAGTGCCTCGCCCGCTTCGCGTACCGTGATATTTTTCGTTTTTGCTAGTTCGAGTACCAGGCGTCCTGCGCCGTGACCCAGCAGCCCATTTTGGTGTAGTTGTTCAACGAGTTGTTTGGACTCGATACTCGAGAAACCCATGCGTAACAATACTGAGCGTTCTATGGATGGAGTAGTATGTGTACGTGCCTCTTCGATCAATGGTGCGACAATCTGGTCAACGAGATCCCAGAAATAGACATGTAACTCTTCATCAGACATGGACTGGAGGTGCGCGCGGCGCATCTCAAAATCATCCGGTCTTTCCTGTGAGCTCATTGATAATCTCCTGCACATGGGTTTGGCTAATTCGCGTCTCTTCCGAGAGAAAGGCAAGATCGATTTTAGACAGGCTCTCTCCTTCTGGAAGTGACTTGATGGCATTATGCAGATAGGTACGTCGCACGTGTTCCAGGTCTACATTCACGACTGCCAGTTGAGAGGGATGCTCAGGAATGACAATGCATTGACCGGGCTTGCTATCCCGCGGATTACCAAGACTGATTTCGACACCCATCCGTTTGGCCAGGTTGAGTTGTGCTAATGGATGTTTACCTGCACCGGTATATTCTGTTTCCTGAACTACAACAATTTGTCCCTCATCAAGTTCCTGCGCGATAGCAAAGGCAGCGGCAAGTGAAGTATTGCCCGCAGGTCCCCGCTCAAGTCCTTCCAATTCTGCAAGTACCTGGGTTATATAAAACACCTCACCCTGAGTCACCGTTACAAAACGATCCATATAACGCAATGCACGAGCGGCGTTACGTGGTACATCTGCCCGATCAGGCCAGGTGGTAAACGGCATCGAAAAACCGGTATGCCCCGTGGTAAATGACTTACGATTGAAATCATGATCCGAGGCCATGTGTAAGCCGGAGAGATCGACACTGGCCGCGATCACTTGACTGTCGACTGCACCCGCTTTTCGCAGGCCGCGTGCTGTACCGGTGACGTTCCCTCCACCAGCATGGGTCGCAATGACAACATCGGGAAACACACCTCTTTGTTCCTGCATTTGCAATGCAAGTTCATAACCCAATGTTTCGATACCCAGAACCGAATACGGCGTATAGAGTGAAGCATTGAAGTAACCTGTTTCTTGAAGAACACAAAGAAACACATAAAACAGTTCAGGTCCTACCGAAAGCCGGATGACTTCGGCACCGTAAGCTTCGCAGGCACGGGTCTTTTCCGCAATCTCCGGTTGTGCGATACCTTCACTGTCGAATGCTTCTTGCACGATGATGCAACGCAATCCCTCTTTCGCCGCTTGTGAAGCAACCGCTGCACCATAATTACCACTGGTTGCGGCTGCCACACCACTATATCCGCGTTTCTTGGCCTCATGCACCGACAAGGAGGCGCGTCGGTCTTTAAATGAGCCGGAAGGATTAGCTGCTTCATCTTTCACAAATATGCGTGCTCCCCTCCCAGGTCTGGATACGCAACGTACCAGTTCGGTGATGTTCTTAAGCTCTACCAGCGGCGTATTGCCAACTGAGGTTGTTTGTTGCACTGCCGAGGCTGTCTCTACCTCATAGCCCGTATCGGCCATTAAGCGTTCATAGTCGAATGCCAGTCGGCCAGTCGTATATTGATCATAATCGATACCCACTGAAGCGCGCATGATTTCAGCCTTTTGGGCCATGATAGCTGCGTAACTTTCTTGCGTCATCGCCTATGCCCTTTATCACGAAGCAAGGCCCGTACCGATTTGCCAATGGTTAAGAGCTCAGGTATTGGGAAACCAAAACTGTGTGTATATGGAGGGTTTACTTCTGATAGTCTGCCACGCAGACGACGACCAGACGGTGTTTCAACTTCGGCATCCTCGCCAAGAGAAGCAGGCGCTACGAGAAAGCCCTTTACGCGCATCTCCAGCGGCACTTGCCGCGTGTCCTCCGGTACCTGTGGTGCCCGTTCATTGGCTTGAAGTACGACGTTATGGATCTCAACCCAGGTTCCCTTTTCAATCTGTGTTGTCATGATTGCAATCTTCCATTAATCCCTGTGGACAAACCTGCGTGCATCACCCAACATCGCGGCAGGTACGGGTAGATCCACCATCGAATAGAGACCTGCTGTAGCATTTAAAATGCGCGGGATCATGTTCACGGCAAGTGCCACCGTTCCCTGCCCGCCCGGTATCTCCGGACTGCCCGTAAACTGTACATTTGGGGTTCCTGTGATCTCAATTTTGTCACCCGTTTCGAGTCCATCGAGGTGCGGATCGATCTGTTGCGGATGAATAAGGTTAATTACCGATTTACCTTGCCGATAGGCCGACGCAGTGTGCAAACAACCAACTACTTGCCCCGCTTCGATGTTGATAAATGGCGTTTCTCGCCTTATCTGCGAGACGATGGGTTCTCGCATTTGCTCAATATGGTCGATTTCCCAGCCTAGCGCGGCGGCGATCATGTGAAGCGATTCAACAAAGCC
>JASFJH010000136.1:0-5901 GCA_050122215.1 Granulosicoccaceae bacterium
GTGACATTGGCGCAACCGGCGCTCTTTTCATCGGAGCCGGCGCTTGCGCGTCATTGCCAGGTCCGTCCGTGCAAGTAGTCTTGGTGCCATTGCAACCGCAACCACAACCACCTTTTGGCCTGTCCTCTGCATTGGCCGGCGGCGTCGCGGGTGATGCCGTCGCGGCACCTGGTGACTGGCGCGTGCGATCCTTGTTCTGAATCGACGCCTTGCCACCCTTTGACATTGCTTCACGGCGAGCACGGGAAGCATCACGGGCGGAACCACCGGGATTCGTTGCAGTCCGCGTGGACGGCGCCGATACCTGGCTTGTCGTTGCCGCAGTTGGCTTGATCGCAGTCTTGCCTGACGTAGACATTGCCTTGCGTCGCGCCATAACAAGCTCACGTGTTGTCTGATTGGTCGCTGGTTGTGCCATGGTTTAACCCCGTTGTATCGTATTTGTTTCGATCACGATTCGTTCGCTACCCCCGCCGAAGCCGGCGGGCAATAGCAACACCGCTCTTTATTAACGGCCTTCGTAAACTACGAAACAAGAACCCATTGACTGGGTATAGCTGTCGTAGCCGATCAGCCGTACGTGATGATCAGGGAACGCACGGTGACAGGAGTCGAGTTCACTCAGTACCCTGTTCATATCAGTTTCACCGAAGAACGGCAGCTTCCACATGACCCAGTAGTGCTCCATGGAATTGCTTGGATGCTCATGCTCGATCGCCGGCGTCCAACCATTGGCGATGATGTAAGCAACCTGTGCCTGGATTTCACTTGCGTCCATCTTGGGCAGGAAGCTAAAAGTTTCCAGTGTTTGGGTAGTTTCAAAGTTACCAATATCAGTAGTTGGCATGCTCTTATCCTCTAAAATATTTGTTCGCTATGAAGTTTGTCCGCTGAAGGTGGCGCTTAGCCCACATCCAGCTTGTCGACAGTTTCAAATTCAAAGACGATTTCTTTCCAGGTCTCCATCGCCATAGCCAGTTCAGGGCTGGTACGGGCAGCTTCGGTCAGAATGTCGCGAGATTCTTTTTCAAGCTGACGACCTTCATTGCGCGCCTTGACACAGGCTTCCAGCGCGACACGGTTGGCTGCGGCACCAGCAGCATTACCCCACGGGTGACCCTGGGTACCACCACCGAACTGCAGCACGGAATCGTCACCGAAGATGGTCACCAGTGCAGGCATGTGCCAGACGTGGATACCACCAGAGGCAACAGCGAATACGCCCGGCATTGAACCCCAGTCCTGGTCGAAGAACACACCACGTGAACGATCTTCCGGAATGAAAGATTCGCGCAGCTGATCAACAAAACCCAATGTCGATGCACGGTCGCCTTCCAGCTTGCCCACAACGGTACCGGTATGCAGATGGTCGCCACCAGACAGACGCAGACACTTGGCCAGTACACGGAAGTGAATACCGTGCTTCGGATGACGGTCGATTACCGCATGCATCGCACGGTGAATGTGCAGCAGCATGCCGTTGTCACGACACCAGTTCGCCAGACCCGTGTTGGCAGTGAAACCGCCGGTCAGGAAGTCATGCATGATGATGGGCATGCCCAGTTCCTTGGCAAACTCGGCGCGCTTGTACATTTCCTCAGGCGTGGACGCAGTCACGTTCAGGTAGTGACCCTTACGTTCACCGGTTTCGCGCTCGGCCTTGTCGATTGCTTCAGCAACGAACTCGAAACGGTCACGCCAGCGCATGAACGGCTGAGAGTTGACGTTCTCATCATCCTTGGTCAGGTCAAGACCGCCACGCAGACATTCGTATACCGCACGACCATAGTTCTTGGCAGACAGACCCAGCTTGGGCTTGATGGTACAACCCAGCATCGGACGGCCGTACTTGTTGAGGCGATCGCGCTCAACCTGGATACCGGCAGGCGGGCCACCGCAGGTCTTGATGTAGGCGATCGGGAAACGAATATCTTCCAGGCGAAGGTGCTTGAGCGCCTTGAAGCCAAACACGTTACCGACCAGCGAGGTCAGAACGTTTACAATAGAACCCTCTTCGAAAAGGTCGATGGGGTAGGCAATGAAGGCGTAGAATGACTCAGTGTCACCCGGCACGTCCTCGATGCGATAGGCACGACCTTTGTAGAATTCCAGATCAGTCAGTAATTCTGACCATACCGTACTCCAGGTACCGGTTGAACTTTCCGCAGCTACCGCGGCAGCAACTTCTTCGCGCGGAACGCCCGGTTGACCGGTGCACTTGAAACAGGCCAGCAGATCGGTATCCAGTGGCACATAGTCCGGTGTCCAGTATTTATCGCGGTACTCCTTTACACCCGCTTCATAGGCTTTTGATGACATATTCGTCTCCTGCTTCGGTTGCTCGCAAAAATTTGTATGTTTGATGGTGTTATGAAACCTGGGCGAATCATAGGCTTCAGTCTATAATCATTTCCAATTGATATTTTATTCCAAATACATAGATATTTATCAATGTATCCTGTTAATAGCTCACAGCCTTAACAACGAGCTGCATTAAAAAAACCTCTAAAGTTCAAACGCCAATCACAACAGCAACTAATGAACGTGACGTATTATAGTAAAGAAAAACCATATTGGCGGCAGGTGATTGCTCAGGCGATCATGCCACGATCATACCGCTCACGTAGTAGCTCCTTTCGCAGTCGGCGTGTCTTCTCGACCATGCGCCAGGTCGAGCGGTTGTTGTTATAGCGGGGCGCATCCGACAAGTTGACCCATATCACCTCATGCGATTCGACATTCCCCGGAATGGGCAGAGTGTCGTCTATCTCGACCAGGAACCGCACATCGATATGCTCGTGCCATGGATCATGTCCCATGGCGGGAATGGCGTGTATATCAACATCGAAGACGGCTGATCCGAGTAGCTGGATTTGTTCAGGGGCAATGCCGGTTTCTTCGGCGGTTTCACGCAGCGCAACACGCAGAATGTCGTTATCGCCATCGGCATGCCCGCCGGGCTGAAACCATTGGTCAAGCTTGACGTGGTGCAACATCAACACCCGTTCCCGATCCGGGTTGACCACCCAGGTTGAGCCGGTAACATGCGCCGGCCAGAGTTCGCGGTAAAAGCAATCGGTGTATTCCTCGACAAAGCGCCGTGCACGCGACAGGTAAGCGGCCTCTTCCATGAAGGGCGTCCGGTGCTGCTTGAGTAAGTTGAGTAGTTCTTGCCGATGCATCTTCAGGTCCAGGAGGGGTGTTGAATTGCATCAATGGCGGCGGCGGCCGCTTCTTCCACGTCCGCTTCGCGCCCCGAGAGGGTTAATCGACCGTAGGCGCCTACGGCGCGTACATCAATAAGAGTAATATTGGCGGCCTTCTCGGCCTGGTTGGCAGCGTAAACGATATAGCCGGCCGGTTGGGTTTCGAGAATAAACATGCTCTCACCAGGTAACATCATCGAGCCGCCGCGATGCTGGCGGTTTATCAGAACCGTGTGGTCCGAGGTCATACCACGAATGATTTCCTGCCATTCGATCGTGCACTGCTCTCTGTCCGTTTCCTTTGCGCCCACACTGGCAAGCAGTGCCTGGCCGGCCTGCAGTACGTCGCTCTGGTCACGGTGATGCACCACCATTGAACCGAAGGCACGCTCGACCACCTGCTGTGTCAGTTTGACCTGGGTAGCCTTGAGGGCGACATCGGTCACCTGGTGCACAGCCATGCCAGGTGAGACCTCGACCCACAGACACGAATCACCGGGCACCGGCGGAAAACCCTGCGACACCGACGCCATGTACTCCGCCAATTGGGGTTGCAAGGAGTCGATATAGACATAGGTTCTGAGTTTGACCATGGTACCGCTGTGCCTTGCCTGCCGTGTTCCTTCTTCAACCCGGTGCTGTGCCCTGATATCCGGGTAAAGTTGGTGATGAAAAAATCGAGCAGCCCGCTATTGTGACGCAGGTCTGCGCAACTCGCCACCCATACCGCATCGATCACATCAGTCGAATGCGGCACGGTTTGTGCCTGATGGTGACGGAGAAGCTTAAGAAAACCGATACTTTGATACAAATAAATATTATCTTTTAGATAGATAGATGATTATCTATCTATCAAGGATCATGGCCCTATCGTGCCGGAGTGGCTGAAATGAACGTAAAGACGGGTCGAGCAACATGCCTCACTCATCATCACCGAACAAGACCCGGCGTTTGTGAGTGCGGTTCAGCATTTCCCCGCTGTGAGCATAGGCAAACGCGTTAAAGGCACGCTGTAAGTCACGGCGTAAAGAACGAATAATTTGTGTCACAACAGTTCTCCGTAAAAATCAAATCTATCAGGCACTTAGAGGCATAGTGAATGCCACAAAGGCGCAGATTATACGGTCTGCCGAATGAAGAAAAAAATTGAAAACACCAATAGGTTCTATTGATTAGAGTCAATGAGTCGGCACCACCTGGCCGGGGTGAGGGCGCCCCGGAAAACCACCACTTCTTGCAAACAGGAGCCCGGTTTAGGCGCGCCTGATTCCAACGCGAAGATGTAACGGCCACTGAATAACTCGTGCCTGTCGCGGATCGCCCCAGGTGGCGGCGAGTTGTTGTGCCAATACGGGCAACGGGTCGTCCCCGGTTGCTTTTACGAACAGCACATGGGTAAATACAAGGCTGTGAATTATTGATGATAAGTAATTGACTACCTGGTAATTCATCAATAATCATCAATGAATGCCATATAAACGAGTAATTAGTCAGGCCGCGCTTCCTGTTGCATACTGCATGCCTTCCAGGCTGGTTTCCAGTCTGTCACATTTGATGTAACGAAGCGTTGAACGAGGTTATTCCTGATTATGAATTGGCTCAATAACCTGTTTCCCTTTTTACGCTGGTTTCCCATGACGCGCGCCACGCTACGCGCTGATTTGATCGCCGGGATTACCGTCGCACTGATACTGGTGCCACAAAGCATGGCCTATGCCCAGCTGGCGGGGCTGCCGGTCGTCTATGGCCTGTATGCCGCCTTTATTCCAGTCATTATCGCTTCGCTGTGGGGCTCTTCTAACCAGTTGCATACCGGCCCGGTTGCGATGTTGTCACTCATGTCCGCGGCGGCGCTGGTGTCCTTTGCCAACCCGGGTACGGCTGAATTCATCCAGCTATCGCTGATGCTCGCCTTGATGGTGGGTGTATTACGTCTCGCCCTGGGCGTTTTCCGCCTGGGTGCGATTGTGAACTTGCTTTCCAGCCCGGTGATTGTCGGCTTTACCAATGCCGCTGCCCTGATCATCGGCCTGTCTCAGTTAAGCAAAATAATCGGGGTACCTTTTCCCCGCTCCGATGCCTACCTGGCGGATTTATGGAGGGTGATTGAACAGATCCCTGAACTGCACTGGCTGACGCTGCTGTTTGCTGCCGGCGCCTGGATCTTGATTGTCGGCTTACGACGCGTCAAACCCACAATTCCTGGCGTCCTGATCGCCGTTGCGGTGGCAACCCTGCTCAGTGCCGTAGTCGGCTATGAGCACAAAACTACCGTATCCAGCAGCCAGATTCGTGATGTAAAAACACTTGAAGTCATCAAGCTGTTCGCCGGTAACCAGAAGCGCATCAACGAATTAACCGAAAGCATTGCCAAACATAATATCGAGGCGCACCACCTGGAACAAAAAGGCGGGCTCGATAACATCAAGGCCGCACAAGCCCTGCATGCGCAAGCCGGTGTCCATGCCTACGAACTGGCGCACCTGAAAAAGGAAAATAATCAACGAACCATTCAACTGCACACCTTGCACCTGCTCGGCAGCATTGACAGCCAGGGCCAGCTACTTCTGTACAGCGAGGAAAACCTGCCGGCTGATGCCAAGACCGACGGTTACACCTGGCGCTTCAGTAAAGTAGATGAAGATCAAATCACCCTGTCGGCCGGCGGTGCCGTGGTCGGCGACATTCCGCAGGG
>JASFJH010000137.1:0-5851 GCA_050122215.1 Granulosicoccaceae bacterium
ATTTGGTTTAGTCCTCTAACACCCTGTCCAGCCACTGTTCCATCATACTGATCTCACGACGAATAAACTTTTCATCGTGAAAGGCACTGGCCAGGGTTGCCACGCCCTGACTGAATGCCAGTACATGCATAGCCAGCGCATCGGCGTCTTTCCTGCGACCGCCTTCAGTAAACTGCCGTTTTAGCCACTTCCTGAATAGCGTAAACAAGGCATTGGCCTCCCCCTGTAACGGGTGTGCCAACCTACCCAACTCGCCGCATAAGGCACCGACCGGACAACCAAACTGCAGGATGCTGTCTTTGTTGGTAAGCAGGATATGAACAAAACGACGAATACGGCCGGCGGGCGTGTCCGCCTCGCCCTGCCAGTGTGCCAGCATCTCTTCCGTGTAGGCCATGCGCGACTCAATGACCGCATCAAGGATCTCATCCTTGGTTTTGAAATGGTGATAAAAATTGCCACGCGAAATATTCACCACGGCGGCAATATCACTAAACGATGTGTGCTCGTAGCCCTGCTGATAAAACAGCCGGTCTGCTGCCTGAATAATGTGGTCACGTGTTGTTTCGCTGGCCATAAGCCCCTCCCCTGACTGCACCCATCAAGGTGGACACATGGGCCAATATTAGGACGGTCGTCCTAGTTCGTCAAGCTATAAAGCCAGGCCATAATCGTTATAGCTGGAAATACCTGCTCACACGGCAATTCAGGATTGAAAACTACCAGCTTCTCGGCAACACCCGCCGAGGCCGGTAATACGCAATTCAACGTAATCTGGGTACAGATATATCAAATATTAGACAATACAGTGCTCTGCCCCTTGTCTTGCGCCTCTTTTAGAAAAAGCTAAATTTCCTTGCTTTTCTTGACGTATTTGGCAGGTTGGTTTTTACTGGAAACAGATGGTGGGAAATCCAGATCTAAAGAAGTAAGGCCTTGTTTGGTATTCCCATCTATTCCATCATTTTGCTTAGGGACAGAGAAAATGACTGGTTTTTCAATTCTTATATTGTTGATTGGTGTGCTTTTGGCTGTATTTGGCGGTTTCGTTCTGAAAAAACGAAAAGAGATCATCGAACTCGCCAATAACGAAGCCGAAGATATTCTTTTTGAGGCACGAGAAAAAACCAAACCGTTTGAAGAAAGAATTGAACGCCTTAAAACCGCCGACGAAGAAATCGTTGCCCGCCTGAAAAAAGCAAGAACAATTATTGAAAATATCACGGACAAAAGCGCCGAACATGCAGCAAATATTGAGTTGATTACAGATGACGATTTATTAACAAGCAAAGAATACCTGCATGACAAAAAAGAAATCCAGAAAAAGCTAAGAAAGCTGGCGCGTAACGCCGTTACTAACGTAGCTGGTTACAATTCTGATGTGAATATAGGCAAGTTTGTCGCCATATCTGCCAAAGCAGATATGGCTGGCGCCCTTCTTCTTACCACTACGGAAATGCTCTCGAGTAAAGTTACCCCGAACAAAGGACACCAGGCACTTGAAAGGCTTTACGAATCAATTATTGCTTCGGAAAGTCTTATCAAATCTGTTGATAGTAGAGCTGAAATTGATAGAGAATTTAAAGATCTACTTGTGGAAAGGCTTAAAATAGAAATAAATCAAAAGAAAGCAGCGCAACTTGCCAAAGAAGAACAGCGTGCGTTAAGGGAACAAGAAAGGGAGGAAAGGCGGGCACGCCAGGAAGCAGAGAAAGCAGAACGAGAAGCATTGAAAGAAGAAGAAATCAAGAAAAAGGCCATTGAAGATATTGAAGCCAAATTAAGCCAGCAGAATGAAGAAGATCGAAAGGCTTTTGAGCTTGAGCTTGAAAAACTAAGAACGGAACTAAATGAGGCTCACGAAAAAGCGGAACGCGCCAAGAGTCGCGCACAAGAAACCAAGCAAGGACATGTGTACATTATTTCGAATATAGGCAGCTTTGGTGATGACATACTGAAGATTGGCATGACTAGGCGACTTGATCCTATCGACAGGGTTAAAGAACTTGGCGATGCAAGCGTACCGTTTTCCTTTGACATACATGCACTAATCGAATCTGATAACGCACCTGAACTCGAAAACACGCTACACAAAGTTTTCCATCCACGCAGGGTAAACAAAGTAAATATGCGAAAAGAGTATTTTCGCGTAACGCTTGATGAAATAGAAAAACATCTGGATGAAATAGGCATAGCTGCCTTGATAAACAAAATACCCAGCGCAGATGAGTACTATCAAACGCTTAAAATTGAACAAATATAATAATATTTGAGGATCAGAGTACAGATATGGCGAATATTAGAGAAAACTGCGACCAGAACGAATAACATGAGTTCAGGAAGTACTTAATGATGTTCCTAAGAGCTTCTAAGTGTGCTCTACCCCCCATTTATTATCACTTATCATCGTCATTAGTAGGTTCTGAGTCACTCATACGTATTCTGCTAACTATATTTTGGAAAAGGTACTATATGTGTGAACAAGGTACTGTATGTAGCACCCGGTGCTAGAAAAATAGTATCTTTTTGCTTTTTCCCCCGCTGTTCGGGCAAGCATCCCTCCATACCCAATAAAGATCAAGGTTGATAAGGAAACCCTGATAAAACCGGCCTGTAATGGCAGGAATGCCGGGCTGCGCTACTACGTGCGCCATGCCAATAAAAAAGCCGGCAGATGCCGGCTTTCTTGATTCATGGGTGTCGGATTACGGCTACGCCTAATCCGACCTACGTTATGTTTTCGGCAGGGTCACCCCTTGCTGGCCCTGGTACTTACCGGCCCGGTCCTTGTACGAAGTTTCACATTCCTCGTCAGATTCAAAGAACAGCACCTGCGCAACGCCTTCATTGGCGTAGATCTTCGCCGGTAGCGGCGTGGTATTGGAAAACTCGAGCGTGACGTGGCCTTCCCATTCCGGTTCGAACGGTGTGACGTTGACGATAATGCCGCAACGCGCGTAGGTGGATTTACCAAGACACACGGTCAGCACGTTGCGCGGGATACGGAAGTATTCAATCGTGCGCGCCAGTGCGAACGAGTTCGGCGGAATCACGCAGACATCTGACTGCACGTCGACAAAACTGTTCTCGTCGAAGTTCTTCGGGTCGACGATGGTCGAGTTGATATTGGTGAAAATCTTGAATTCGTTCGAGCAGCGGATGTCGTAACCGTAACTCGAAGTGCCGTAGGAAACGATGCGGCCGCTGCCGTTTTCTTTTACCTGGCCCGGCTCGAAGGGTTCGATCATGCCGTGCTGCTCCGCCATGCGGCGGATCCACTTGTCGGATTTGATAGTCATGGGCGGGTATTAAACAGTAATAACCTTGTTTTGGCAAAGGCTAAAATCTAACGCAAAGACGCCAGGACGCAGAGCGCGCAAAGGAAAATAAATATTACACAAACCTCTGCGTTCTTTGCGCCTTGGCGCCTCCGCGTTGGGTGTTACTGCGAGATCACGATGTTCGGGAACTTGGCCGAGTATTCCTTGGCCTGCAGTGACAGCTTCGCGGCAACGCGGCGGGCGATATCGCGGTAGATTTCGGCGATCCGGCCGTCCGGCTCGGCAACGACGCTGGGTTTGCCACCGTCAGTCGATTCGCGGATGCTGCGATCCAGCGGCAGCGCACCGAGGAAATCGACATCGTACTGGTCAGCCATGCTCTCACCGCCGCCCTGGCCGAAGATATGCTCTTCGTGACCACACTCGCTACAAATGTGAATGCTCATGTTCTCGATCACACCGAGCACTGGCACTTCGACCTTCTCGAACATCTTCAGGGCCTTGCGCGCGTCAAGCAGTGCAATGTCCTGTGGCGTGGTGACGATCACGGAACCACTGACCGGCACACGCTGCGCCAGCGTCAGCTGGATATCACCGGTGCCCGGCGGCAGGTCGATGATCAGGTAATCGAGGTCTTTCCAGTTGGTCTGATTGAGCAGCTGGTCCAGCGCCTGGGTGACCATCGGGCCGCGCCAGATCATCGGGGTCTCTTCATCGATGAGGAAACCAATGGACATGGCCTGCAGGTTGTAACTGTTCATCGGCTCAAGGTGCTGGCCGTCCTCGGAATCCGGCTTGCCACTGACACCCAGCATGCGCGGCTGGCTCGGGCCGTAGATATCGGCGTCGAGGATACCGACCTTTGCGCCTTCGGCCGCGAGTGCCAGGGCCAGGTTGACCGAGGTGGTTGATTTGCCAACACCGCCCTTGCCCGAGGCCACGGCGATGATGTTCTTGATGTTCTCGATCGGCTTGACGCCCTTCTGCGCCTGGTGCGCGCTGATCTTGGTCGTGATGTTTACCTCGACATCCGATACACCCTCGACACTGCCGACGAGCTCCTTGAGCTTGCTGGTCAATGTGGCTTCGTAGCCCTTGGCCGGGAAGCCGAAGGTCAGGTCGAGGCCAACCTTGCCGCCGTCAATCTTGATGTCTTTCACGACCTTGGCCTTGACCAGGTCTTTTTCCAGGTACGGATCGATGTACTCCTGGAGCTTCGCTTCAATCTGTTCGCGACTGACGTCTGCCATGTCTTTACTCCTGACTGTCTGAATTCTTTGCCGGGCGCGCGGGATCATGCCACGTTCGCGCCCATTCGGATAGCAATTCGGTTAATATATTAGAGTACCATGATATGCCTATACCAGACAAATTCCGTCAGGTATCCCGAGATAAATACTGCGGTATCGCGCACAAGGCATAAATCTTTGAATAACAGGCGGTTAGCGACTATCATCGAGGCCGCAGCCAAAAACGGATAATTCATGAGCAATACACGCAACATCCTTGTCACCAGCGCCCTGCCCTATGCCAATGGCAGCATCCACCTCGGTCACCTGGTGGAATATATCCAGACCGATATCTGGGTACGTTTCCAGAAATTACAAGGACATACATGTTATTACATGTGTGCCGACGATACCCATGGTACGCCGATCATGCTGCGCGCGGAAAGCGAGGGCATCAACCCCGAGGAGTTGATCGCGCGCGTCAAGGACGAGCACCTGGCCGATTTCAACGGCTTCCACGTCGCGTTTGACAACTATCACTCGACCCATTCGGATGAAAACCGCGCACTGGCGACCGACATGTACCGGCGCCTGCGCGACAACGACAAGATCGCGACGCGCACCATCGAGCAGTTCTACGACCCGGAAAAGGAAATGTTCCTGCCGGATCGCTACATCAAGGGCGAGTGCCCGAAGTGCCACGCCCAGGACCAGTACGGCGATGCCTGCGAGGTCTGCGGCGCGACCTACTCACCGACCGACCTGCTCAACCCGTACTCGACCGTATCCGGTGCGAAACCGGTAACGAAACAGTCCGAGCATTACTTCTTCCGTCTGAGCGAGTGCAGCGATTTCCTGAAGGCATGGATGGACGGCCGCTACAATACGCACCTTGGCAAGCCATTGCCCGAAGAATCGCGCAACAAGCTAGAAGAATGGTTCGCCGCCGGCCTCATGGACTGGGACATCTCGCGCGATGCGCCCTACTTCGGCTTCGAGATCCCGGATGCACCGGGCAAGTATTTCTACGTCTGGCTGGATGCGCCGGTCGGCTACATGGCCAGCTTCAAGCATTTCTGCGAACGCGAAGGTATTGACTTCGACAGTTTCTGGGCGCCGGACAGCACGGCCGAGCTTTATCACTTCATCGGCAAGGACATCCTGAACTTCCACGCGCTGTTCTGGCCGGCGACCCTGCACCACGCCGGCTACCGGACGCCGGACAAGCTGTGTGTGCACGGTTTTCTCACCGTGAACGGGCAGAAGATGTCGAAGTCGCGCGGCACGTTTATTACCGCGAGCAGTTACCTGAAGCACCTGAATCCGGAATACCTGCGTTAC
>JASFJH010000138.1:0-5826 GCA_050122215.1 Granulosicoccaceae bacterium
CTGAGCAGGGGCGCACTTTGTGGATCGATAAAGACCTTTACTGTGCCGCACTCCACCACGGTATCCCCTTCCTTGGCTTCCGCTTCCAGGGCCATACCATATTGAAAACCGGAGCAACCACCACCTGTGACCGATACCCGAAGCCCGCTGACCGGTTCCTCGGCTCCCTGTATAAATTTTCCTACGGCCGCTATTGCGCTTTCAGTCAGACTTAACATGTTTGTCTCCTTATCTGGCAAGTGAATTGCACTGTCTTGTCTACAGTGAGTGCAAGGCCTGTGCCACAACACCCTGCACCCGTGAAAGCCCGTAGCTACAGGCTTTCTTGTTACGAGCACATATCCTGCTTGTCACAAATATGACAAAGCCCTGAAGCACGAGCGGGTCAAATGTAGGATGAATGACAAACTGCCAGCCACATATTGGCTGGCAATCTGGAAAGCAAGGAGTACCGTAAAATGGCCCTGCATGAACTACAACCTGGCGACATCGTGTACGCCACTACGGAAATCTTTAACGATGGCAGTGTGCCGCACTTGGAGTCAGGCGTTTCCCTGGCGACAGTCGGCACACGCGGCGTGATCCTCAATACCGGCCACCTCGAAGAACAGCCGGACAAGGAACTGTATTTGATACGCTTTGAAGATGAAAACAGGGAATTGGGGCCACCGATAGGCTGTTGGCCCGAGGAACTCAGTGACCAGCCGCTTTGATTATGTTACTGCTGCGTCTGTATCAGGATATCTGCGCAAGGCAACCAGTTCCGTCGCAGACCAGCCCAGGGCTGCATAAAATGAAAGTGCCGGGCGGTTCTGACGATCGGCCAACAGCTGCAGGCGCCTTACGCCATGCGCGATACCCCACCGTTCCAGTGACTGTAGCAACAGGCGACCGACCCCTCTGCCACGCCAGTTTTCATCGACCACCATGTCTTCGAGCAGGCCCACCACACCACCCTCGGCGGTGGAGATAAGGAGTTGCAGCGTGCCCATACCGACTATATCGCCCAGGTACTCGGCCACCATCACCCGGGCCTGGTCTGGCCGCGCCAGCAACAGCCCCAGGCCATCGCGTGTCTTGCCGGAAAAAAACTCAAAATCCGTCTCGATGGCGAACAGGGTCTGTACCAAATCCATCATGGCTTCGATATCATCCTGTGTCGCCACCCTGATATGCAGCTGTTCATCCACCATTTAAGCACTCTCTAAACGACATGACAGAAACCGATTACACCATACAGGGCTATCATCAACGTACCAAGCATCAGCTGGAACGTTATGCACGCGGCCCTGAAACACTGGACTGGGACAACCAGCCTGATCCCTTCCGCCACTTTCAGGGCAGTCCCAGGCGCGAGCTACCGTTACCGGCCGCGCAGGACAGGACGCCCTATTACCAGCTCAGCCGGGCCGGTGAGCGCCAGCCACAACCCCTCGACCGGATGCACATCGGCAAACTGCTGGAACTCTCCATGGCGCTGTCGGCATGGAAGAGTTATGGACCGGATCGCTGGTCACTGCGCATCAATCCGTCCAGTGGCAACCTGCATCCCACCGAGTGCTATCTGCTACTGCCACCGGGCGCGGAGATCAGTGCCGGCCTCTATCACTACCACAGCTATGCACATGAGCTGGAGCAGCGTTGTGATCTGCAGCCCCGTTCCGAACAACTGCAGGCACAGCTTCCTGGTGGCACGTTTATCATCGGCCTCAGTTCCATCCACAAACGGGAATCATGGAAGTATGGGGAACGGGCCTATCGTTATTGCCAGCACGATGTTGGACATGCCGTCGCCGCGATCCGTTATGCCTGTGCCGTTCTGGGCTGGCAACTGACCCTGTTGGATGAGTGCAGCGACGCACAGATCGCCCACCTGCTGGGGCTGGACCGCGCTACGGACTTCAGCCGGGCCGAACACGAATCCCCCGACCTGCTGTTACAGATCGATAGCAATGCCAACGATGTGCCACGTGTTGATATCGACAGCTTGCTACAACTGGCGGCAGACTGTGACTGGGCCGGCCAGGCCAATCGGCTCACCGATGACAACTTCTACAAGTGGCCGGTGATCCAGCAGGCGGAAGCCGCCTGCAGCAAACCGCTCACCCCGGCTTCGCAGTGGCTGCCAACTTTAGCCAGCGATCTGCCAGCGTGTGACGCCAGCGTCGCGGCTGCTGACATCATCCGCCAGCGCCGCAGCGCGCAGGCGTTTGAAGCCGGTGCCCCACCACTGCCCCTGCAGCACTTCGATCGTATGCTGCAATGCCTGTTACCCAGGGCAGCGACACCACCGCTGGATTGCCTGCCCTGGGCACCCCGGCTTCACGTCATCCTGTTTGTGCACCGGGTGGAAGGGCTGGCTCCGGGTCTGTATGCCCTGCCACGCAGCGAACACGGCGCACTGCTGTTGCGTGAGCAGTTGCGCGATGAGTTTGCCTGGGAACCGGTCGGGGGCATCGGTGCACCGCTTTTTCTGCTACTCGGCGCCAACGCCGCCAATAGCGCACGCACCCTGGCCTGCCACCAGCCCATTGCCTCGGACAGCGCCTTTTCCCTGGCCATGCTGGCAGAGTTTGATGCCACTCTTGCATCAGCCCCCTGGCGCTATCGGCAACTGCACTGGGAGGCAGGCGTGATCGGGCAGAGCCTTTACCTGGAAGCGGAAGCGGCTGGCGTGCGTGGCACCGGCATCGGTTGTTACTTTGACGATGCGGTACATGAGTTGCTGGGGATCCGCGGTAGCGGCCTGCAGGACCTGTATCACTTCACCGTCGGCACGCCGCGCATAGATACCCGCCTGCAGAGCGAATCAGCTTACGGCCACCTGCAACGCTGATCCCTACAAAGGCTGACTGATCCCGATGCATGCGCTGGAACTGATGATCCAGCTCACGGAAGGCCTGTTGTGCCTGTGCCCTGTCCACATCCAGTAGCTCAATATCCAGCAAGGTGCCGAATATGTAGAGGCGTTGTTGTTGATCATGGCGGGCCGGACTGCATGCCACAGCAGCGGCAAGCAGTAGCAACAACGCGGACTTGACGAAACTAGACATTGCGATTCAGCTCCGGGCACACCCCGCTTTCTTGAATGACAGTACTGCCCTGTTTACCTGGCAGACCATCAGGTACTGCCCCAGGAGCACGACGTTCCGGTAAGGCACGCAGGTGTTGCAACGGGAAGTACAGGCGCACCTCGCTGCCCGCTGCGGGTAAGGGTTCATTCCAGGGACGGTGCAATACGATGATGCTGCCATCCTGCAGGCGACATTCCATTTCACGCACGGCGCCCAATTCAATCACCTGTTCCACCCTGGCCCGCAAGCCTTCCCCGGCAGACGGTGCAAGTCGTACATGTTCCGGGCGGATGGCCAGGCAGTAGGTGTCGATGGGCACTTCCTCTTCCAGTTCGATGCTGCCCCACGCACCACTCACCCTGCTGTGCTCCAGCCTGTGGACATAGAGAAAATTACGCCAGCCCAGAACCCGGGCCACCTCATGGCTGCAGGGTTGCTCGAACACCTCGGTGGCATTCGCAAAGCGCCGAATGCGGCCATCGATCATGACACCGATGTTGTCCGCCATGTGTCGCACATCCTCCAGATCATGGCTGATAATCAGCACCGGTTGCTGCAGGTCATGGATGAGCTGCTTGATCTGGGTACGCAACGTCTGGCGTAGATGGGCATCGACCGCCGAGAAAGGTTCATCCAGCAACAGAATATCCGGCTGCGGTGCCAAGGCCCGGGCCAGCGCTACCCTTTGCCTTTGCCCGCCCGAAAGGCGGGAAGGATAATGCTGCTCCAGTCCCTGCAACTGCAAACGCTGGATCCAGTGTCGCACCGCGCCGTCGCGATCACGCCGGGTGACACCGTAGGCGATGTTCTGTGCCACGTTCATATGTTCAAACAGGGCATAGTCCTGGAACACCACCCCTGCCTTGCGCTGCTGTGGTGGCAGACATACCTTCCTGTCACTATCCACCCATACGGTATCGCCGGCCTGCAGGCAGCCATACTGCGGTCGTTCCAGGCCTGCAATCAGTCGCAACAAGCTGCTCTTGCCGCTGCCGGATGGTCCGATGATCGCTGTGACACCCTGTCCGGGTATCTGCAGGTCGACGTTCAACCGGAAACCGCCACGCTTGAGCTGTGCCCGAATGGAAAGCTCGTTCATGTTTTCACTCCTGTATTCCAGGAGCGGTTAACGGCATACACCAGAAACAGCACGACAAAGGAAAACACCAACAGGCTCGCCGAGAACTGGTGGGCCACGGCAAAATTCAGCGTTTCCACCTGTTCATAGATGGCAATCGACACCACCTGGGTCTCGCCGGGGATATTGCCCCCCACCATGAGCACGACGCCAAACTCACCCATCGTGTGCGCAAAGCCGAGCACAAGGGCCATCAAGGCACCACGGCGCACTTGTGGGATCACCACCCTGACAAAGGTACGCAGGCGCGAGGAGCCCAGCGTCCACGACGCCTCGATAGACTGCCGGTTCATGCCCTCGAAGGCCGCCTGCAAGGGCTGCACCACGAATGGCAACGAATAGATACACGAGGCGATGACCAGGCCGGTAAAACTGAAGGCCAGGTGCTGTCCGAATAAGTGTGTCCACACCTGGCCGGCCGGACCGTTGGGACCGAGAAGTACCAGCAGGTAGAAACCCAGCACCGTCGGCGGCAATACCAGTGGCAGGGCAGTTACTGCCTCGATGGTGGTTTTCAGTCGACTGCGCGTATACGCCAGCCACCAGGCGATGGGAGTAGCCAGGATAAACAGGATCACCACAGTCATTGCCGCCAGTTGCAGGGTCAACCACAATGGCGACAGGTCGATAACAGTATCAGGCAACGTTGTCATTCAACCACTCCGTAACCAAACGAGGCGATCAGTGCCTTACCCTCGGCACTTTGCAGGAAGCGCAGGAAGTCTCTGGCGACAGCGTTGTTGGCCGCCGACTTTAACAACACCGCCTGCTGTTGAATGGGATCATAGAGTTGCTGTGGCACCAGCCAGTAACTGCCTTTGCCGGGTTCAGGCGAGGTGAGCAGTTGTGAGTAAGCGATGAAGCCCGTCTGCGTTGCGCCGGTCGCTACGTACTGGAAGGCCTGGCTAACATTTTCCGCGCGAATGGGACGGAAGCCAACGGGGCTGTTCGCCTTGAATGTTGCCAGTACCTGCATCCCCGCCTCGCCATAGGGTGCGATCTGCGGATTGGCCAGCGCAATGCTTTTGATGCGACCTTCCTGTAACAGCTGTTGCGGCTCGTGGTTCAGCAAGCCAGCATCCCTACTCCATAGCACCAGCTTGCCCAATGCGTAGGTGAAACGGCTGCCGTCGACAACCTTACCCTGCTGTTCCAGGCGAGCAGGTTCACGGCGGTTCGCGGCCAGGAAGATCGCATAGGGGGCACCATTGATGATCTGTGCATAGAGTTTACCGGTAGAACCGGAACTGATGCGCACCTCGTGCCCGGTCCGGTGCTGGTATTCAGAAGCCAGTGCCTTCGCCGGCAACTGGAAATTACTGGCGACCGCGATCAACGTTGTCCCGCTTGCCTGCCCCGGGGCCGATACCATGCACAGCGGTACTAACCACGCAGCGCACCTGAATACCTTACACAACATCGAATACTCCTGATACAGACAAGACGGTCTTGTTCAACCTAACCTTCCATCACACATTCATAGGCAAGACGCAGCATCTCCAGTTCGGCTGGAACGAGTTGGCGCCCATCGGTCAGGTTAATGAATGTGCCGCCCAGCTTTTCCACTTCTGCAAACGGCGGATCGATGTTGGTAAAGCGCACCAGGAAAACCTG
>JASFJH010000139.1:0-5813 GCA_050122215.1 Granulosicoccaceae bacterium
TTACTGTGTTTCTTGATGTTGGCAAGCGCTTCCTGGATGATGCGAAATGCCTGGAACTCCTGGGCAGGCGTCAAACCCGGATCGGTGTTCATCATGCCATTGTGGAAAAAGACATTAATACCGGTTTCCTGCTTGAAGCTATAGACCAGGTCATTAACAGCATAGACCAGACCACGTTCATCCATTCTTGAGCGGAAGTTGCTAAGTAACTCGCGAAGACTGGTATGTGCCTCATCAATTGCGGTATTCAGCCTGCGCACTTCATTTTGCGCTGCACGGATGTCTTTCTTGTGCAGGATCTCGCCAAGCATCTTTACCTGTAGACGCATACTGACCAGGGATTGCGCCAGGGAATCATGCAATTCGCTACCTATAATATTGCGTTCTTCCATAATCGCCAGGCGTCGGGCATTGTCATCGAGACGCGACTTCTCGATAGCCAGTCCAAGGTGTTTGCCGATGCTATTCAGCAGGTCGCGTGCATCCTTGCCAAGTTCCGAACTTGGGCGCTCAAGGAACAGATTGTATACACCCAGAATACGATCGCGATATTGCAGCGGAACAACGACCATTTCCTTGCATTCGCCACTGACAATATTGCAATCGAGGAACTGGTTACAGAGTTCGATATCTTTTTGTATTCCCAGGCCACCGTGTTGTGCGATCTTGCCGCACAGACAACGATTCATGTCGACGAACAATTCCTGTTCCTTGACGTCATCCGACAGGCCACGACTGGCGACCAGCCGTGTCTGGTTATTGTGTATCAGGCGAACACTTGCGGCGCGTGCATCAACAAGAATCATGAGCGTGTCGAGGAATTGCGCAAGCAGATCATCAAGATTATTACAGCTGCTCAGACTGGTCGCGATATCGTACAGGATCTCGAGGGAACGACTCTTGTTGGCGATATGCTCGGTCTGTTCACGAACACGCATATCCATTTCCTCGGTGAGGATATGCAGTTCATCCGTGAGACTGTTGATATCGCGAATTACATTTGCAAATTCACCCCGTGCCGGCATCGGGATATGCTGTTCGAGATTGCCGGCGCGGATACCCTGTGACCATTCGCGCAGGCCATCCAACGGCTGCAGCAGCTGTTCGCGGATGCGTACCAGCAACTGGGCGATGATGGCCATGCCGGCCAGTACCAGTATGATTTGCAGCCCCTGGATCAACGCCAGGGAATCGGGCCATAGACTGCCAGCGAAGACAGACAGGCCGAGCAGGGCAAACAGGCACAATAACAGGGCGATCGGCAAGGCGAGGCGTGCCCGTGACAGACTGCTTGCTTTTGCTGATCGTGGCGTAGCGGTGTTACCGGCTTGTGTTGTGGCTGCGGGGACATGCCCGGCTGTCAGTGTGCTTGTCTGTGGCTTGAACGTCTGCATTCCTGTCCGCTTTGAGGGTATCCAGGCGGTGATTCTAGCAGAACTGGCCCGTGCATGCTCCCTGCTTATGCTGAAATCCTATGAAAAACAGGGTGATAGGGGTTATTTGGCCCTGCTATGCCTGCCTCGATAGGCCTGGATAGACCTGATAATAGGCTCGCCAGGGATTGCGTCAATCTGGCCATAGCGGGCCACGAGGGTATCAAGGCAGAGCCGTATGTCGCGCCTGTCTTTGTCGCCGGGCTAGAGCAGGGCGCAGATGCCATTCAGACCGCCGGCCTTCAGTTTCATCTCCTGGCCGTGTGGCAATTGCCCGCCTGCCTGCAAACGCGGCAGGGCAAAGCCGGCGCATTGCCGAAAATACCCGATAAGCTGTTTGCATCGCTGCTGCGGGGCTGGCTCGGTGCACAGCACCGCCTCCTTTTCAGCAATATATCGCCGCTGCGAGGTACCACAAACAAAGGCGGTGCTGAGGATCGCCCGCTCGAAGGGGCAGGGCGGCGGGTGCATGGCTCGCTAGTGGGCCTGGCCGTGGCTGGGATCGTTAGGATTGATGAAAATGAAGTTCATTTCCCCCGAGTCGAGTTTGACATAATCGAGCACGCAGCCGGTCAGTAATTCGCGCGACGAGGGGCCAACGAGGACCTCGATGCCGTCGCATTCGACGACGGCATCATCTTCAGCCTTGTTTTCATCAAAGCCCATACCGTAATTGATGCTGCCATCCTTGTTGCGGGTAGCAGCGACACGAAGCGGCATGCCGACCATATTGCCCTCGGTGGCGGCTTGCTTGATTTGTTTGACTGCGGCGTCGGTGACTTTCAGCATGGTAACAGACCTTTCTTTGACAATACGTTAATAATAAATACATCAATGATGTTGACGAACAAAGTCAACAAACCGTTTGGCCCAGTGATTGCTCGCCAGATCGCGCTGGTGCGCGTAACAGGCCAGCAGATTCTTGTACACGAGGCCGTCTTTTTTATCGATGATTCCCGCCCCACGCTCAATGGTAAAGGCGTATTGATGCGGCCAGTCGCTGGCAGGTTGGGTGATCGACGAATAGTGGAATTCATGGGCGTGAATAGTGCTATCCGGCTTGTCCGGCCAGGGCATGGCATCGGTTTCCGTGAAACGGATATAACCACGACCTTGTGGTTTTTTATGCATGATACAGTGTGAAGGGATCACACCGACCATTTCCGCACTTTGTTCATGCCATTCGAGGCTTTCACACAGGTACATAAGGCCGCCGCATTCGGCATAGGTCGGCAGGTCGTTTTCAATCGCCTGGCGAATGGATGCGCGCATGCTTGTATTGGCGGCCAGTTCCAGCATGCGCATTTCCGGGAATCCACCACCGATAAACAGACCATGTATATTTTCTGGCAGTTGTTTATCGTTGAGCGTGTCGAATGGTACGATTTCAGCACCTGCTGTCTCGAGTGCCTGCAAGTCGCCAGCATAATAAAAGCCGAAAGCCTCATCCCGGGCCACGGCAATACGCACATCGGCCGGTTTGGACTTGATGTCGAGAGGCGGGGCGTCAATCTTGCCCGCGGTGTCGCCAATCGCACATAACCTGTCCAGGTCGACCTGTTCGGCAACCAGTTCCCCGATAGTGTCGATATGCTCACGGGCAATCGCAGCTTCATTGCTCGGGATCAGGCCAAGATGGCGTTCATCGATCTCCATGCGCTCATCATTATGCACCGCGCCAATCACGGGCACATCCGTATAGTGCTCAATCACGCGGCGCAGTTTTTCCTCATGACGGGAACCACCCAGGCGGTTGAGGATGACGCCGCCGATATTTATGTCTTTATCAAATGCCTGGTAGCCAAGAATCAACGGCGCGATACCACGCGTCATGCCGCGTGCGTCGATCACAAGCACGACAGGCGCTTGCAGACGTTTAGCGAGCGCGGCATTGCTGTTACTGCCATCGAGGTCCAGTCCGTCATACAGGCCCTTGTTGCCTTCAATCAGGCTGAAATCCTTGTCTCTCGAATAGGTCACAAACCAGCTATCGATTTCATCGGCCTGCATCGTATAAAAATCAAGATTATGACAGGGCAGGCCGCTGGCCATGTTCAACCACATCGGGTCTATATAATCAGGACCCTTTTTGAAGGTCTGCACGGTCAGGCCACGCATGCGTAGCGCGGCGGCAAGGCCGAGTGTGATCGTGGTCTTGCCGGAGGATTTGTGGGCAGCAGAAACAAGAACGTGGGGCATGTTCAATACCCCACGTTCTGTTGCATAACGAATTGTTGCGGTTTGACTACCGCTGGCATGTATCAGCCTTCAGCTTCTTGAGTCGGCTTGTAATGAGGGTCAGCAACGCTATCAGCCAGGCTGTTCGGCAGGAACGGCAATACCTTGATGGCAAACACTGTCATAGCCAGGGCCAGGGCGACACCACCGATACCGAGGCCGATTTCCCACATGCTCGGGGTGTACTGTGCGATCTGACCATCAGAGAACGTGCTGCCGACCACTTCGTAACCCGGGAAGATGGGCATCGGGTAGGCCTGGCCACCGATAATGATGACGTACATGGATGCGAGGCCGCCGATAATGACCAGGGCGCTGGCAATACCAATCCAGTTACGGGATTTGCCCATGTTGGGATGATAGACGATAGCCAATGGCAGCAACATGCCGATCACTACCCAGCCAATCCAGAACATCCGGGTATAGATACCGCCATCCATGAGAATGAAGCGCTCGATACCATGGTTTTCCGTGCCATACAGGTTGGTCAGGTGCAGGACGAAGACGAAATAGAAGATCGAGGCAATAAATACGCCGAGCAGGTTCTTCAATGTTCGCAATACGTGGTCGCCGAGTTCACGACCGGTCCAGCGGCAGGCGGCCATGAGCACCAGAATATAAATCGCCAGGCCAAAACCGAATGACATAATGATGAACATCGGTGCCAGTACGGCGGCATCATAACCCTGGCGGGCGACGATAAATCCGAAAATGGAGCCTGTACCGGTCGTCAGCAGCAGGCGCCAGACAAACGCAAACAGCCCGGCATAGTACGAGTACTTGTTCATGCGGCGTTCCATCATGAACCACACATAAACCAGTACTGCGAGGAAAAAGCCGGGGTAGAGCAGGATGTTCCAGGCAAATACTGACTTTGGATTCAGATAGGTCATGGCAATGATAAGGCGATCCGGTCGGCCCAGATCGAGCATGAGTACCATCAGGCCACCGGCCAGTAAGGCAAATGCCAGCAAACCTGACAGTCGCCCCAGGGGCTTGTAGGTTTTGCGGCCAAATACCGTACCGATGGAGGCGACATTCAGGACGCCCGAGGCAGCGATAATCATGAAAACGGCGAATACGTGCGGCATGCCCCAGACGACGTGGTTGTTCATGCCGGTTACGTAATGGCCATAGTGTTCCATGACATATACGGCGCCCAGACCCAGCAGCAGGACAAAACCCAGTGCACCCAACAGCCCCCAGTAGGACAGGCTGTTACCTTCAATTGTACTGTAATGCGTAACAGTCTTCATTGTTATAGTCCGCTGTTCAAATACTGTTAAATACCACGGTAACGAACGCCGGTATTAAGGTTGAGATCGGCACGAATTTGCGTGGTAGCCTGTTTCTTCATTTCCTGGGAAATCTCACTGTTTGGATCATTGAGATCACCGAAAATGATTGCCTTGTGGCCGTCTTTTGCACACGCTTCGGCGCAGGCCGTTGTCCCGTCACCACGATCGACCTTATGCACACACAGGGTGCAGGATTCGACCGTACCCTTGCCGCGTGGCACATCCGGGTTCTGATCCTCAAGTGCTTCGTGGACGAAAGAGCGTGCCTTGTACGGGCAGGCCATCATGCAGTAGCGGCAGCCAATACAAATGTGTTTATCGACGAGCACGATACCGTCCGTGCGCTTGAATGAAGCGCCGGTCGGGCATACATCAACGCACGGTGGATGCTCGCAGTGCTGACACATCATCGGCAGATCGTGTGCACTGCCGGTTAACTTGTTTTTCAGGGAAACCTTGCGGATCCACTGTGCCTTCTGCTCGGGAGAAGAATGCTTCTCATCCGTGCTTCCTGCGCCCCAGCCATTTTCTGTCTGGCAGGCAGTCACGCAGGCATCACAGCCATCGCCGCATTTGTTTGTGTCAATCAGCAAGCCCCAACGGTTTTCGCTGTTGACGGCCTGATCAAGAGGGCGAGCCTGGGCAACATTGATCAGTGTGACACCCGGGGCCAGGCTTAGCGTAGCTGCAGCTGCAGCCGTCTTGCCGAGGAAATCACGGCGAGCTTTGTCGGCTTGCTGGTTGCTCATTCTGCTTCACCTTTCGGTTGTTTGTTCGCAAGCATGTCGTTAAGAAGTTTTTTCGCTTCCGGAGCCTCGTGCATGTCACGGGTTGCACGCAGCTT
>JASFJH010000140.1:0-5807 GCA_050122215.1 Granulosicoccaceae bacterium
TGACCGGGTAACGGCCCGTTGTATAACGGTGTTTGCGGATCCGGATAAGCAGTCCATAAAACAGGGCGAGCGGTTTCAGGACATGACGGAACCAGTGTTGCCGGTACCAGATGCGGGTAAACACTTTTTCCAGCCATCGCCGCATAGCCCGGTGCCTCAATCACTGAACTGCATGTTGTACAGCTTCGCGTAATGACCGCCCTTCGCCAGCAGTTCTTCGTGGTTACCCTGTTCAACGATGCGGCCTTCGTGCATGACAATAATGCGATCGGCCTTTTCTATCGTCGACAGTCGATGCGCAATAACGAAGGTCGTACGATTACTGATCAACTCCTGCAAGGCGGCCTGGATGTGGCGTTCCGACTCGGTATCCAGTGCCGAGGTTGCCTCATCCAGGATCAGGATCGGCGCATCCTTGAGCAGTGCCCGGGCAATTGCCAGACGCTGACGTTGTCCACCGGACAGCATCACACCATTTTCCCCGACCAGGGTATCCAGACCCTCGGGCATGCGGTCAACAAATTCAGTCACATGGGCGTGTTCGGCTGCAGCCCGGATCTGTTCAGGCGTGGCGCCGGACAGCCCGCCATAGGCGATGTTATTGCCTACAGTGTCATTGAACAACGTGACATGCTGGGTCACCAGTGCAATATTATCGCGCAATGAAGACAGGTTGATATCGCGTGTATCAATACCATCAATACGAATCGTGCCTTCATCTGGATCATAGAAACGCGCCAGCAGGCTGGCCAGGGTGCTCTTGCCACTACCGGAGCGGCCGACAAAGGCGATGGTTTGCCCCGGCTCAACTTCAAAACTCACATCGTTGATGACCTTGCCTTTGGCCTTGTCATAACAAAAAGTCACGCCTTCATAGGAAACGTGCCCTGCTGCGCGTGGCAGTATGCGCCCCCCCGTATCCGATTCCGGCAGGGTATCTATAAAACTGAAAATCTTGTCCGAGGCGGCAATACCCTGCTGCAGCTGGGCATTTACTGTTGTCAGGCGTTTAATCGGTTGTTGCATCAGCATCAGTGCCATCATCATGGAAACAAACGCACCCGCAGAGACCGTGATCCCCAGCATACCGCTGGTCGCAAAATAAATGACTGCGGCAAATCCCAGTGCAATGACGAGCTGGATGACGCCATTACTCAGACTGCGCGTAACTTCCATTTTCATGCGCTGTTGACGATTGAACTCGTTAACCTTTTCGAAGTTACCCTCTTCGTATTCCTGGCCGCCAAATACCTTGACGACCTGGTTGCCCTCGATCACTTCCTGGGTTACATGCGTGATATAACCCATGCTGTCCTGGATGCGTTTACTGAGCCGGCGAAACCGCTCGGTAATCAGTGATACGAGCCAGACCACGACGGGTCCCACGACCAGGAATACCAGGGTCAGGCGCCAGCTCGTATAAAACATCCAGCCCAGTAAAGAAAGAAACTTGAAGCTGTCTTTGAAAAGTACCGCGATCACGGTGGTTGTCGCCGACGACACCTGTTCCACATCGAAGGTGTAACGTGAAATCATCATGCCTGATGAGTTTGTGTCGTAATAGCTCGACGGCATACGCAGCATGTGGGCAAACATTTCCCGACGAAGGTCCTTGATGACATGGCGCGCCACCCAGTTAACACAATACTCGGAAAGAAAATGGGTGATGGCACGCACAAGAAAAATCACAATCACCAGTATCGGCGCATAAACTATCCAGTCCGGGTTTTGCGCAATAATGACTTCGTCGAGCAATGGCTGCATGAAAGCAGCAAAACCTGCATCGGTGGCACCAAAACCGGCCATTGCAACTACGGCGATTACAAATGCTTTCCAGTAAGGAACAGCATAACCAAGCAGGCGCTTGTAGATCTGTACGCCGTTTATTTTTTCAACGTCATCTGGCATCAGTTGTCTTCAGCCGGCGTCTTTGTGGCAAAGGTGATATGGGTGATATCGAGCTGGCGCACGGCATCCATCGCCGTTACCACTGACTGATGGGTGGTTTTGCCATCGGCAATAATCACCAGTGGCGGGTTGTCACGATTACCGGCGATTTGCTTGATGGCGCGTTTCAGCGTGACGATATCGTTACGTGCAAGCTGTTCACCATTCACGGAGTACTGACCATCACGGCTAATCGCGATTTCAATAGGCGTATTTTCGGCCTGGCGCGCCTCGCCACTGGCCTCCGGCAGCTCGATACTGAGCTCGGATTCCTTGTTAAAGGTTGTCGAGACCATAAAAAAGATCAGTAACAGGAAAACCACATCAATAAGCGGGGTCAGATTGATGTCAGGTTCTTCGTTACGGTGCTGACTCAGGTTCATCCTTCGTCACCAACCTCTTCTTCATCCTCGCGATCACCATGCAGCACTTCGATCAGTTTCAGGGCTTCCTGCTCCATGGTAATGATGAGCTCATTCACATGACCACGCAGGTAGCGGTAAAACATGAGTGCCGGAATGGCCACGGACAGGCCTGCTGCCGTGGTAATCAAGGCCTTGGAAATACCTTCGGCCAGGTCGGCCGGATTGCCCACGCCATGTTCGATGATCGCGGTGAACACGTCGATCATCCCGACCACGGTACCGAGCAGGCCCAGCAACGGGGTTATCGCGGCAATCGTGCCCAGCGTATTCAGGAAACGATCCAGCTCGGGCACAATATGCCGGCCGGCATCCTCGATACTCTCTTTCATGATCTCACGCGGGTGATGGCGGTTAATCAGTCCGGTCGCGATAATCCGCCCGAGCGGGGAATTTGCCTTGAGAAACTGGATACGGGATTCATCGAGTTCATTTTGCCGCGCCCAGTGCCAGACCTGGGCGACCAGGTGCTTGGGCGTGACCCGCTTGCGTTGCAGGAACCAGAAGCGCTCCACCACGATGGCCAGCGCCGCAACAGAACATAAAATTATCGGCAGCATCAGCCAGCCGCCAGCTTTGACGAGTTCGAACACCTTCGGAAACCTTGTGTTATCGTTTTGATTAATCTAACAAAATTACTGTTTTCGGGAAAGCCTGCGGAAAAGGCCGGACCGTCCTCCAGCAGCATTCTACCCGAAGCGACGGGGAATACCATTAATCAGCGTGCCAATATTTCCTGTGCCGGGCGCGCCACGCCTGCACGCTGATGCCGCTGTCGGACAGGTGAAATTGCAATTTGCCGGTGTGCGCGGTCTCGTAGGCGGGGATATCACCGTAGCGCCGCACGATCTGCGCATTCGGCAATCGGTAGCGATTGCGATACCCGGCACTGTACACGACATGCGAGGGACTGACCGCCTCGATAAACGCGCGCGTCGAGGAACTGCGGCTGCCGTGATGCGGCGCGATCAGGATATCGGCATCCAGCTGCTGCCTGTGACGGAGCAACAGGCTGCGCTCCGCGCCAGCTTCGATGTCTCCGGGCACAAGCAGGCTGAATTTTTGCGTCGATATTTTCAGGACACACGAGAGGTCGTTGGCGGACAGCCCCGCTGTGCGCCCGGCAAAGGGTGACAACACCTCGAAGCGCACCCCGTCCCACTGCCAGGCCTGCCCTGCCTCGCAGTGCATCGCCTGCGCGGAGACCTCTGCAGGTTGCCCGGCGAGCATCCCGGCCACCGGCAATGCGTCCAGCACAGCAGGGGTACCGCCATTGTGGTCACGATCGCCATGACTGATCACGAGACTGTCGATCCGTTCCACACCGAGACTATGCAGGTACGGCAACAACACAGCCCTGCCGGCATCGAAGCGGGCACTGAAGACGGGCCCCGTGTCATAGACAAGTGTGCGGGAGTGAGTACGTGCCACGATCGACAGACCCTGGCCAACATCGAGCACATCAACGAGCAACTCGCCCGGCGCCGGACCAGATGGCCGCAATAACAGCATCGGTAAAATGCCTAGCAATCCGAGCCACCTCCCCGGCAGGCCACGTGGCAACAGGGTGATCACAATGCCGGATATTGCCGTCAATACCGTCCAGGCCGGTGCGGCCGGCATCGTCAGGCTGGCAAATGACCATGCCGCCATGCCCTCGAGCATGACTGACAACCCCTGCAGGCTCATGGCGGCCAGACTCCACAACTGTTCGAGGCCGAGCATCGACAACAGCATGGCGACAAACACGAGCGGCACACTGATGAAACTTACCCAGGGCACGGCAACCAGGTTCGCCAGCGGTGCCACGACGCTGATGCGCCCGAATAACACGACGAGCAGCGGTAACAGCGCGATGCTGATGGTCCATTGCACCCTGCCCCATTGCCTGAGCAGGCCGGGCGGCTGCAATTGGCCGCTGAGCGTGGCAAAGATCACGGCCACCGCCGCAAACGACAACCAGAAACCGGGCGCGAGTACGGCGTGCGGATCCCGTACCAGTACCAGCAGTATGGCAAGGCACAGTGTGTCGAACGAGGCAATGCGGCGTCGCGCCAGCACGGCCAGCATGAACACGCTGATCATGATCACGGCACGCTGGGTCGGGATGGCAAACCCGGCAAGGGCAGCATAGGCGATGGCCGCAAGGATCGCCGTGACTGCCGCATAATCCTGTGCCGGGCGTAGCAGGCACAGACGTGGCACGTGACGCACCAGCGACAGCACCAGCCAGTAAATAAAGCCGGCGACAAGCCCGATATGCAGGCCGGAGATCGCCACGAGGTGATTCGTGCCGGTGCGGATCAGCAACTGCCAGTCAGCATCGTTCATCTGAGCACGATCACCGATGGCCAGGGCCCGCACGATACCCTGGCGTGGATGCCCCGCCAGTGCCTGCCAGATACTGCCGGCGATCGACTGCCTTAGCCCGTCAATACTGAAGGATGGTTCGGGCTGCAGCATGACGGCCTGCTCGGGATGACGCACATAACCGGTCGCGGTGTAACCATTGGCGAACAGCCAGCGCTCGTAATCAAATCCCCCCGGGTTGGCAAAGCCGTGCGGGCGTTTCAGCTTTACGGTCAAGGACCACTGCTGGCCAGCACGTAACAGCGGACGCTGCTTGCCGTACCATTTCAGGCGCAATTGCCAGTTCACCGGCCGTTTCCTCTTGCCATGCAACAGCGTGTTGGCGACAAACACAAAACGGCTGGCACGTTCGAACTCGACCGGGATATCCTTCACCTGCCCGATGACGCGCAGCTCCTGTCCTTCGAGATCTGCCGGTAGACGGTTATCGAGCAAGTGCTGGGCAAACAGCCAGGCCCAGCAGAAACCACAGGCAAATGCCGTCACAGGCAACAAAACACGTCGGTAAGCCGGGAAAAAATACAACAGTGCAGCCGCCACAAACAGGCCGGCAGACCAGCCGATTGAAGGCAGGCGGGATAGATACTGAACGGCAAGAACACCGAGCAGAAACGCGATCGTCCATGTTCGCATTGCAGTAATATGCACTCCGGCAGTTTTTTGTGGATAATACCTTAATATCAGATGGTCGACAGGCCAATTATGCTGAAGAAGTATATAAAAAAGCTCATGCCGGATCACGACAAGGTCCGGGCACACAAGCACCTGCAGGTTTTCGGGACATTGTTACACGATCCCAACCTGTTTCACATGAACCGGCGCTCGATCTCCGGTGCGTTTGCCGTCGGGCTGTTTTGCGCCTGGCTACCTTTGCCCTTTCAGATGGTTCTGGCCGCGGCCGTGGCGATATACGTACGGGTCAATATGCCGCTGTCTGTTGCACTGGTCTGGACATCCAACCCGGTCACAATGCCGCCGTTGTTTTACTTCGCCTACAAACTCGGCGCATGGGTGCTAGGTCTGCCGCCGGGTAAATTCCATTTTGAATTGAGCTTCGAGTGGTTGACC
>JASFJH010000141.1:0-5790 GCA_050122215.1 Granulosicoccaceae bacterium
GTTGCAATGAAACGTGTATGTGTTGACGGCCCCGTGTTTGATGCGAGAACGGTGTTTCTGAATTGATGATTTATGAATGATGATTGATGATCGCTTTCATTCAGCAATCATCAATCCGCGATCATCAATTTACCTCAGTGTCATCCCGTCGCCGCCCTCCTCATCTTCCACGAGGGCCAGGCCGTCCGCCGCATTTTCGATATTCTCAACCGCCTGCTCGTCGCCGAGTTTGATCATGAGACGCAGTTCGTTGGCCGAATCGGCAGCATGAATCGCGTCTTCGTAGGTGATCTCGCCGGACTTGAACAGGTCGTACAGGGCCTGGTCGAAGGTCTTCATGCCGTGCTGGGTCGACTTGCGCATGAGTTCCTTGAGTTCGTGGATCGCGCCCTTGCGAATAATATCCGCGGCCAGCGGCGTGTTGACCAGCACCTCGATCGCGGCGCGCCGGCCCTTGCCGTCCGGGGTCGGGATCAACTGCTGCGCGACGATGCCCTTCAGGTTCAGTGACAGGTCCATGAGCAGCTGATCACGGCGATCTTCGGGGAAGAAGTTGATGATGCGGTCCAGTGCCTGGTTGGCGTTGTTCGCATGCAGCGTCGCCAGACACAGGTGGCCGGTTTCGGCAAACGTGACCGCATGTTCCATCGTCTCGCGGGTCCGGATTTCACCGATCAGGATCACGTCCGGCGCCTGGCGCAGCGTGTTTTTCAGGGCAATCTCGAAACTCTCGGTATCCAGACCGACCTCGCGCTGCGTGATGATACAGCCGTTGTGCTGGTGAATATATTCAATCGGATCCTCGATACTGATGATATGCCCGGTCGAATTCTGGTTACGATAACCGATCATCGCCGCCAGCGAGGTCGACTTGCCGGTACCGGTACCACCGACGAAGATCACAAGGCCGCGCTTGGTCATGGCCAGGTTCTTGATGATCGGCGGCAGGCGCAGGTCGTCGACATTCGGGATCTTGGTTTCGATCTTGCGCAATACCATGCCGGCATGGTTACGCTGCACAAAGGCACTGACACGAAATCGACCAATCCCCGAGGCGGAAATCGCGAAATTACACTCATGGTGCTTGGCAAACTCGGCCTTCTGATCATCACTCATGATGCTCGTCACGACCTCGTGGGCCTGGCCCGGCGTCAGCGAATTCTTCGTGACCGGTGTGATCTTGCCGTTAACCTTCAAAGACGGTGCCATACCCACGGTAATAAACATATCCGAGGCGTTCTTTTGCACCATGAGTTTCAGTAATGATTCGAAATCCATCGCCCTGTCCCCTTACACAAAGGTGTCTTTGTTCATGGCGCGGGCCCGCGCATCCTGAACGGTGATCTGGCCCTTGCGGACAAGTTCCTGCAGGCACTGATCCAGCGTCTGCATGCCAACACTCTGACCGGTCTGGATCGCCGAATACATCTGCGCGACCTTGTTTTCGCGGATCAGGTTACGAATCGCCGGCGTGCCGATCATGATCTCATGTGCGGCAATTCGCCCGCCGCCGATCTTCTTCAACAGCGTCTGGGCGATAACCGCGCGCAGCGACTCCGACAGCATCGAACGGACCATGTCTTTTTCCGCGGCCGGGAACACGTCAATAATACGGTCAATGGTCTTGGCCGCGGACGAGGTATGCAACGTACCGAATACAAGGTGACCGGTTTCCGCCGCGGTCAGGGCAAGGCGAATCGTTTCCAGGTCACGCATTTCGCCGACGAGGATGATGTCAGGGTCTTCACGCAGTGCCGAGCGCAGCGCCTCGTTAAAGCCATGCGTGTCGCGATGCACCTCGCGCTGGTTGACCAGGCACTTCTTCGACTCGTGCACGAATTCGATCGGGTCCTCAACGGTGAGGATATGACCGAACTCGTTATCGTTCTTGTAATCGAGCATACCGGCGAGCGTGGTTGATTTACCCGAGCCGGTCGGGCCGGTCACGAGCACGATGCCGCGTGGCACATCCGAGATCTCCTTGAACACGGCCGGTGCATTGAGTTCCTCGAGTGTCAGGATGCGCGACGGAATGGTACGGAATACGGCCCCGGCACCCCGGTTGTGGTTGAAGGCGTTAACACGGAAACGCGCCAGGCCCGGGATCTCGAAGGAAAAATCCGTTTCATAGAATTCTTCATAGTCCTTGCGCTGCTTGTCATTCATGATGTCATAAATCAGGCCGTGGACCTGTTTATGATCAAGCGCCGGCACGTTGATGCGACGTATATCGCCATCGACGCGGATCATCGGTGGCAGGCCGGCGGACAGGTGCAGGTCAGAGGCGTTGTTTTTCACGCCAAAGGCAAGCAGTTCGGCAATATCCATTCATTCCTCCCGGTGGTGGTGTCAAAGACACCCAAACAAAACGTATAATCCAGCTCAACAATATACTATGACTTTTTAGAGGTTACTTGAGTATAGCGCAAGCTACCTACCTCGCATGGCCGATATCCAGCAAAGATTGAACAAGGTCCGGGACCGGATCCAACGTGCCGAACAGACTCATGGCCGCCACCCCGGCAGTGTGCAATTGCTCGCCGTGAGCAAGACCCACCCCGTGGAGGCAATTCGCGAGGCGGTTGCGGCCGGGCAGCGCGCCTTTGGTGAAAATTACCTGCAAGACGCCCTGCAAAAAATCGACGCGCTCACAGATCTGGAACTTGAGTGGCATTTTATCGGCGCCATCCAGTCGAACAAGACCCGCGATATCGCCACGCATTTTGACTGGGTCCATACGCTGGAACGGGAGAAAATCGCGCGCCGCCTCAGTGCGCAGCGCCCGGTGCACCTGCCGCCGCTGAACGTCTGCCTGCAGGTCAATATCAGCGGCGAGGCCAGCAAGGCCGGGCTGGACCCCGCCGCTGTCGCCGAACTCGCGGCAACCGTAAGCGACCTCCCCCGGCTACGCCTACGCGGCCTCATGGCCATCCCGCAGGCCGAGACTGACCCGGCGCGGCAGCGGCGTGCTTTTCGCGCGCTCGCCACGTTACAGCAACAGCTCATCGCTGGCGGCCTGTTACTCGATACACTGTCGATGGGGATGAGCAATGACCTTGAAGCGGCGATTGCGGAGGGTGCGACCATTGTGCGCATCGGGACGGCGATCTTCGGCGAACGTCCGCACAAACCGCCGGCATGAAGACAACCCGGCCTGATTATTTTTCCTGGAATCTAGTGCCTGCTGACTGATTGAGGTATTTTGCATATATGAACAGTGGAACCATAGCTTTTATCGGTGCCGGCAACATGGCGCGCGCCATCATCGGTGGCCTGATCGCCGATGGCGCGGACCCGGCCAGTATCCATGTCGCTGATCCGAACCCGGCGCAACGCGATGCCGTCGCCTGCCTCGGTGTCACCCTTGCCGGGGATAACCACGCCGCCGTTGCCGCCGCCGACACGGTCGTGCTCGCGGTCAAACCGCAGGTCCTCAAGCAGGTTGCCAGCGATCTGCGCGACACGATCCAGGACAACCAGCCGCTCGTGATCTCGGTCGCCGCGGGCATCCGCAGTGCCGACCTGGATAAGTGGCTCGGCGGCAATGTTGCCATCGTGCGCAGCATGCCCAACACCCCGGCACTCGTGCAAAGCGGCGCCACGGGCCTGTATGCCGGGGCGCATGTCAGTCAGTCGCGCCGCGACCGGGCCGAGTCGATCCTGCGTGCGGTCGGTCTGACCGTGTGGCTCGGCGACGAACAGCAGATGGATGCCGTCACTGCCCTGTCCGGCAGCGGCCCGGCCTACTTTTTCTACATCATCGAGGCGCTGGAGGCCGCCGGCCAGCAGCTTGGCCTGGACAATGCCACGGCCCGCCTGCTCGCCGTGCAAACCGCGTTTGGCGCAGCGAAAATGATGCTGGAAAGCGGCGAAGAACCCGCCACCTTGCGCGAACGCGTCACCTCGCCGGGCGGCACCACCGAACGCGCACTCGCCAGCCTGCGTGATGGCGGCCTGGAGACATTATTCGAAAAGGCGCTGACCGCGGCCCGGGATCGCTCCGTGGAACTGGCCAAGCAGCTCGGAGAATAAGACATGGGATCCAGCTACCTGCTCAACCCGCTCGTGTTCCTCGTCGATACGCTGTTTGGCCTGTACATCCTCATCGTCATGTTGCGCTTCCTGCTGCAATGTACGCGCGCGGATTTCTATAACCCGATTTCGCAATTCCTGGTCAAGGCGACCAACGCCCCGCTGCGGCCGCTGCGACGTCTCATCCCCGGCTGGGGCGGCATCGATATCGCCTCGCTCGTGCTTGTGTTCGGCCTGCAGCTTGTCGCCCTGACGCTGTTGCTGCTGCTCAGCGGCGCCACACCTACGCTGGCGCTGTTGCCCGGCCTGCTCATGGCCACCCTGACCAAGCTCGTCTCCCTGCTGCTGTACGTGTATGTGTTCAGCATTTTCATCCTCGTTATCCTCAGCTGGGTCAGCCATGGCGGTTACAACCCGGTGGCACCCTTGCTGCACAGCATTACCGCACCGCTGATGCGCCCGGCGCAGCGCCTCATACCGCCCATCAGCGGTATCGACCTGTCACCGATGGCCGTGCTGATTGCCCTGTATGTGCTGCGCATGCTGATTATCCCGCCGCTGCAAGTGGCCACCCTCAGGGCCGGCTTTCCGGCGGCGGCGCTGGGCCTGTTGTAAGGCGGTTCGTTGCTGACGATATGGCATCGCATTATTACTGGGACGGGGACACGCTCGTATTGAAGGTCCGGGTACAACCCAAAGCCAGCCGTAACGAGCTGGCCGGCCTGCACGGTGACGCCCTGAAAATCCGCCTGACCGCACCGCCCGTTGACGGCAAGGCCAATGCGGCGCTGCTCAAGTTCCTTGCCAAAACCTTCGGCGTGCCGCAGAGCTCGATCATCATTGAGACGGGGCAAACCGGCCGTAATAAACGCCTGCGCATCCCCTCGCCGCGCACATTACCGCCCGATATCCAGCCCGCCTGACTGGCAAGCTACATGAAGAATTGCCGATAACAATATAAACATGCAGACTTTTTTCTAAACACAGGCTATATATATTATGTAAGCGCGCAGCAGACACGCCCGGGGAAATTGCCTTATTCACAGCTGGCCGGCTGTTCGGCAGGTGATTTTGTGATGAAAGTCACCCTGCCCGGCGTAACGGCTGCGTAACATGACCACGTATGGGCCACGGTCCCGCCAAACTAATGACAAAAAACGGAGTACGCATGGCGAACCAGGAAATTTTGCAGCAGATCAGCGCTTATTCCCGCTGGAAAGAGGATCTGATCCGTGAAATCGGCAACTACCAGGAATGGCTGGATGACAGCCAGCTCGGCTCGCCGGAAACGGATCTGCGCCTGTATGAAACCCTGGAAGCCCTGAAATCCGATCACATCACGGTGGCGTTTGTCGCCGAAGTCTCACGCGGCAAAACCGAACTGATTAACACGCTGTTCTTTTCCGAGTACAAACGGCGCCTGCTGCCCTCGCAGGCCGGCCGCACCACGATGTGCCCTACTGAACTGTTTTACGATCACGATAACGACAAGCCGTATATCCGGCTGTTACCGATCGAAAGCCGCAGCGACGATCGCAGCATCGCCGAATTAAAGAAGGAACCGGTCGAATGGACCCATATCCATCTTGATGCATCCTCGGCCGATGCCATGGCCGAGGCCTTTGCCGAGGTCACGCGTTCGAAAAAAGTCTCCGTGGACAAGGCCCGGCAACTCGGCCTGTACGACGAAAAAGAATATGAACACCTGGCTGAACAGGACATCCCGACCACCCACATCGAAATCCCGATGTGGCGGCA
>JASFJH010000142.1:0-5776 GCA_050122215.1 Granulosicoccaceae bacterium
GCATCGAGTATGCCTCGATTTTCAGTACGCTCGACGTCAAGGTCACGGTACTGGATGGCCGGGACAGCATGCTGGGTTTTCTCGACAGGGAAATCGTCGATGAACTGGCGCATTCGCTGCGTGAGCGGGGAGTATCCCTGTACTTCGGCGAAAACGTGGCAAACGTCGAGTGGAAAAATGACCGGGTTCAATTACAAACCGATACCGGCAAACAACTGGAAAGTGATGTCGTGTTGTTTGCCGCCGGACGGATCGGTTCAACCTGGGCGCTGCAACCGGCAAAGGCCGGTATCGAGACCGACAAACGCCGCCTGCTAAACGTCAATGAACATTTCCAGACCACTGTTGATCATATCTATGCCGCCGGAGATGTGATCGGTTTTCCGAGCCTTGCCTCAACCTCGATGGAACAGGGCCGCATTGCCGCAACCCATGCCTTTGCCAACCGTGAACTGGAGATGCCACAGAACTTCCCGTTCGGTATTTATGCCGTGCCGGAAATCAGCATGGTCGGCATGACCGAGCAGCAACTCAAGGCAGACGGTATTGCCTACGGGGTCGGCGTTGCGTACCTGCGGGAAACCGCACGCGGCCAGATTATGGGCATTACTGAAGGTATATTGAAAATACTGTTCTCAATCGATGATCACCGCATCCTCGGTGTGCACATCATCGGCGAAGGTGCCACCGAGCTGATTCACATTGGCCAGGCCGTCCTCGAGCTGAACGGCACCCTCGAATACTTCCTAACCAATGTCTTCAACTACCCGACCCTGGCCGAGGCCTACAAGATTGCCGCGCTGGATGCCTGGAACAGAATTAATTAATTTATCTTCTCAAAGACCAGGTCCCACACACCGTGCCCAAGCCGGTGGCCGCGTTGTTCAAATTTGGTCAGTGGCCGTGTACCGGGACGTTCAACATAATCACCTGTTGCTGAGGTATTGCGGTAACCCTGTGCTGCATTCATGACCGCCAGCATATGCTCGGCATAATCCTGCCAGTCGGTCGCCATGTGCCAGACGCCGCCGGTTTTCAGTTTGCACCGCACGAGTTGGGCAAAGCCGGGTTGCACGATGCGGCGCTTGTGGTGTTTTTTCTTCGGCCAGGGATCGGGGAAAAACAGTTGCACCCTGTCCAGGGATTCATTGGCGATGCGCTGTTCCAGCACGTCGACCGCATCATCACAAACAATACGAATATTGCCAATCTGGTTCTGCTCGATTAACTGTAACAGGTTACCGACACCGGGACGATGAACCTCGATACCGATGAAATTCGTGTCCGGTGCCCGCATCGCCATCTCGGCCAGCGAGGCGCCGTTACCAAAACCGATTTCCAGCACACAGGGGCTGTGACATTCAATCAGGCTGCTGTCATTCTCGATACCGTACTTTGGCCATAACTCATCGAAGGCACGCTTCTGCGCCGGTGTAAACCTGCCTTCGCGGCGCACAAAACTGCGGATCCTGCGTAAATATGTGTCTTTGCCTGTTTCAACCATAAATTACCGCTTGTGATTAGCCATGAATAACTTCTATGATTACCGTGCATTACCTGTCGGGGCCGGGACATAGCATATGGAAAAGATAACAACCCTTCTTTCTGAGCGCGGTCTCGAACTTGCCGATTTAAATACATTCGATAACTGGATACAAATCGGCATTATTGCCACCGCCATGCTCCTGGGTTTTTTTGTTTCCCGGTTCCTGATTCATTATCTCGCGGTACGCACCGGTGAAAAGGAACTGACCAGCTTCAGAAGATTCACCTTACGCAGTATTGAAAGGCTGCTGTTACCGATCAGCGCCTTGATGTTCATCCTGCTCGGGCGCGCCATTCTTCACACCCTGCAACAACCCGCAACAATTCTACAGCTCGCCACCACCCTGTTTCTGGCGCTGGCAGGTATTCGCTTTACGATTTATATCCTGCGCAAGGGCTTTGCACCGTCACCGCTGCTCAAGGCCTGGGAACACATTATCAGCAGCATATTATGGATAGTGGTCGCCCTGTACCTGCTCGACTGGCTACCGGTGGTAACTGAAACTCTCGACAGTATCGGCTTCAGGTTCGGCGATAACCGCATAACATTGCTCAGCATCATCAACTTTGTTCTGCTCACGGCGCTGTTCTTCACGCTGGCCTTGTGGATATCCAACAACGTCGAACAACGTATGCAGCGTTCCGCCACGCTGAATGCCAGCCTGAAGGTCGCACTCGCCAAGCTCGTCAAGGTTGCCTTTATTGCGATCGCCATCCTGATTGCACTGGATACCGCCGGCATTGACCTGACGGCACTGACGGTATTCGGTGGTGCACTTGGCGTTGGCCTTGGCTTTGGTCTGCAACGTATCGCAAGTAACTTCATCAGCGGCTTTTTGTTGTTGTTCGACAAGTCGATCAAACCCGGTGATGTGATCAGCATCGGCAACAAGTTCGGCTGGGTCGAGGCATTGCACGCCCGTTACATCGTGGTACGCGATCGCGATGGCGTTGACACGCTGATCCCGAATGAAAATCTTGTCACGACCGATGTGATCAACTGGAGCTACAAGGATAAAAACGTTCGTCTGAAGATCCCGGTTTCCATCAGTTATCACGACGATCCTGAACAGGCGATGGCGCTCATGATTGAAGCCGCCAATGAAACCGACCGCGTATTGACGGATCCGCCGGCAGTGGCCCGTCTGCTCGAGTTTGGCGATAACGGTATTCAGATTGAATTGCGCCTCTGGATAAATGACCCGGAAGCGGGCCTGAACAATGTCCGCTCCGATGCGAACCTGTCTATCTGGCGCAAGTTCAAGCAGGCCGGGATCACGATCCCGTTCCCGCAACGCGATCTCTATATCAAGCACATGCCAACGCAGCGGTGATAACTAGATCCAGCGCTTGATCTTGAACATTACCAGCAGTGTCACTGCCAAACCGGCCATGCCGCCGAGCACGAAGAAATAGGCATTGTGGATCTTCAGCTCGGGCATGTACTCGAAGTTCATGCCGAAAATACCGGCGACCAGGCCCAGTGGTAAAAAGATCGCGGATAACACGGTCAATACACGCATGATCTCGTTGGTGCGGTGCGCCACGGCAGAAAAATGTAACTGCACGACCGCTTCCGCCTCGCTTCTTTGTTCGGCTGCAAACTTCAATACACGCCCGATGTGCTCCTGCAGATCCATGAAACGGACCTTCAGGTGATCATCAAATTCTGTTTCGGTATCTTCACGCCAGGCCATCAGGGCATGATGTTGCTCATCACACAAATACTCGAGCTTGCGCAGATAACTGGTGTGGTTGAGCACCGTCATCCAGTCCTCGAAGGGATTTTGCGGATCCAGCAGTTCATTGCGCCAGGTTTCAAAACGCAGCGTGAGTGGTTCGCGCAATGCCAGAAAGCGATCCACCATCGCGGTCAGCAGCAGATGCATCATGCCAACCGGTCGTACCGGAATACGCAGCGTCTTTTCCAGCAAGCGTGGTTTGACCTGGGCGAAGGAAACGCTGTCCCGTGCGCGCACCGTTACCAGCAGCCTGTCCAGCAACAGGAACACGGCAGGACGCGTGCTGAATTCCTCCTGCTCCGAATCCACACCAAGACCACGAAAGATCAACATCTCGTAGTCCTGCGTGCTGTCATAGAAAGAGGGATGCGCCAGGTTGAAACTGTCCCGCACATGCCGCTCGTGGATCGTCACCCCCATCAGGCGCGCGATCTGGCTTGCCCAGTCGGTGTCCTGCTCTCGCGTAAAATCGATCCAGACAAAACCTTCCGTGGGCAGACTCGGGATCGATTCGAGTTGCCTGACCTGACCGCCACTAAAGATATGCAGAATATCCATCCTGCGGTCATTATCCTCTAATCAGAAAATCGTGCCATCGATTGGTGACGAGGCACTGGCAAAACGTTTGCGCGGGATACGCCCGGCGAGGAAGGCCTCACGGCCGGCCTCGATCGCCTTCTTCATGGCCGACGCCATGAGCACCGGGTTTTGTGCACCGGCAATCGCCGTGTTCATGAGCACGCCGTCACAACCCAGCTCCATTGCCACCGCCGCATCCGAGGCGGTACCCACACCAGCATCAACGAGGATCGGTACGCTCGCGTTTTCGACGATGCTGAGGATGTTGTACGGGTTACGAATACCCAGACCCGAGCCAATCGGTGCGGCCAGCGGCATGACCGCCACACAACCTGTTTCTTCGAGGCGTTTGGCAATAATCGGGTCATCGTTCGTATACACCATGACGTCGAAGCCATCCTTGACGAGGGTTTCGGCGGCCTCGAGGGTCTGCATGATGTCCGGGAACAGGGTCTTTTCATCACCAAGCACTTCGAGCTTGACCAGCGAATGGCCATCGAGCAGTTCACGCGCCAGGCGACAGGTACGCACCGCATCCTCGGCGGTATAGCAACCCGCCGTGTTCGGCAGGATGGTGTACCGGTCCGGTGGCACGACGTCGAGCAGGTTCGGCTCGTCCGGGTTCTGACCAATATTGGTACGACGGATCGCCACGGTGATGATCTCGGCACCACTGGCCTCGGTCGCCAGCCGGGTCTCCTCGAGATCCTTGTACTTGCCCGAGCCCACGAGCAGGCGAGAGCGGTATTCGACGCCGGCGATCACCAGCGGGTCATTTGCGACAGCAGCGGCAGCGTGTTCACTGCCTGCAGATATTCCGGTCATATCAGGGTTCCAGTTAACTTCGGGGTAGTGGTTTTCGGGTATACAGGATACGGAGTATACAGTGAGCCATCAGCCGCCGCCGATGGCATGCACGATTTCCACGCGATCCCCCTCGGCCAGCGCCCGGCTGGCGAATTCACTGCGCGGCAGGATCTCGAGGTTCAGTTCCATGGCCAGACGACACCCGCCCAGCTTCAACTCATCGTTGACCAGTTGATCGACCGTACAACCGTCGGGAATTTCACGTGGCTTGCCATTCAGGATAATATGCATCCCTATAGCCTACTGACTCGCCACCATAATGGTCAATGGCATTGGCAACAGGCTCAATAAAAACAACTGGTTAGCCAGAAAACGGGGGCGTCCATGCACGGGACGGAAGACATTATTACCGCCGAGGCCGCGGGGACACTCGATGGCCTGCTGCTCGAGCGCGCGCGACGCAACCCGGATGATGTGGCCTACATCCAGTTCGACAAAACCCGCAGGGAATGGCAAAAAACCAGCTGGGCCGGGGCCGTTCACGAAATTGGCCGCTGGCGGGCCGCCATGGCCGGGCTCGGCCTGAAAAACGGCGATCGCGTCGCCCTGCTCATGCGTAACGGCTGCGAGTGGGTGTTTGCCGAGCAGGCCGCGCTCAACCTTGGTCTCGTGGTCGTACCGCTGTACTGCGACGATCGCCCGGACAATATCGCCTACATCCTGCGGGATTCGGCGACCCGCCTGCTCGTGGTCAACGACAGCCTGTGGCGCCGCGTTGCCCAGGCCTGTAGCAAGATTGAATCGCTGCAACACGTTGTTCTCGTCCCGGCGGAAAATAAAAGCTGCAACACCGATGGCAACACGCTATGCAGCACGGACTGGCTGCCGGCCAGCGCCCCGCTGCCGCCACGGCGCGATGCCGATCCCCGTTCACTGGCCACGATTGTCTATACTTCGGGCACGACCGGGCGCCCGAAGGGTGTCATGCTCAGTCATCGTAACATCCTGTCGATCGCGCATGCCGCATTGAAGAACTACGACATTTTCCGGGATGACCTGTTCCTGTCATTCCTGCCGCTCTCGCATACCTTCGAGCGTACCGT
>JASFJH010000143.1:0-5724 GCA_050122215.1 Granulosicoccaceae bacterium
CTGCCAACGCCGTTTTACCCGAAGCGGTTGGCCCCATGATGAAGATAGCCGGCGGCAGACCGTTCATTGCGGCAACTCCTGATACAGGCGCCGCAGGCCATCGGCATCGATAGCACGCCGACAACGGTTATGCTGTTCAGGCGCGAGTTCATTAAGCAGAGCTTGCATGGCCTGTTGGCCCGGCTGTTCACCAAGTGATTGAACGGCAAGTATTAACAACTGCTGTTGGTCGGCAACCCGGTCTTCGATAATGCGCTGCATAAACCGTTCAACATTTATGCCGTCATACAGTGCCGAGATGGCACGACATAAAATGGTTTGTGCGCCGCTGCACGTTAACTCGACACCACAGGCAAGCAAGGCCTGTTCATGCGAGGCAAGCCACTGCGCCTGCAGTGCTGTCACCTCGGCACGGTACGGCATCAACATGGGACGTAATGATGCTGCGTTCGTCTGCCGGGCACGTGAACCGAATACCTGCTGCGCTACCGCGCGCATATCGTACAACCAGGTCTGCGGCTCATCCTTGACCAGCGCGAACGGGCCCGGCAGCACCGCATGAACATAAACGTCCGCTTTGTTGCGTGGCATCCCTTGCGATATACCCCGGGATGCCGGTGAAGCCGTGTAAGCATTGGGGGCCGATGTTTCACGTACCCTGTCTACGGCTGGCGTCACCGGGGCAGCGGCCCAGGCTGTATGTTGATGAGCCTGTTCACCCTGCTGCAGGGCCTGCTGGACCGCGGAGTACAACAGGTCATGCATGTTACGCAGTTCCCGGAAGCGTACTTCATGCTTGGTGGGGTGCACGTTCACATCAACGCGCGCCGGATCGAGTTCTATATAAATAGCAAACATGGCCGACCGCCCCGGTGGCAGGGATTCACCATAGGCCTGACGAATCGCGTGCAACAACATACGATCACGCATCATGCGGCCGTTCACAAACACGAATTGTCGATCGGTCTGGGCACGATGCCAGACCGCGGGTACCACCCAACCATGTACGCGTATGCCGTCGCGTTCGCTCTCGACGGTTTGTGCATGCTCAACAAAATCCCGACCGCAAAACGTCATAAGCCGCCGTTGCCGTGCCGCCGCATCATGCGCGGCGGGCAGGCGAAGCACCTGGCGGCCGTTATGCGTGAGCATAAACGCGACATCAAACCGGCTTAACGCGGCGCGCATGACCACGTCCTGGATATGCACAAACTCGGTTCTGGCCGAGCGCAAAAAGCGACGGCGTGCCGGTGTATTGATAAACAGTTCCTCGACGCTGATGCGCGTACCGCCGGGCTGCGGATCGGGCATGATGTCGGAGCACTGACCCCGGGCATCAATATTGATCCGGTAGGCCTTGTCACTGTCGCGGTAGCGACTGCACAGGTTAAAGCGGGAGACCGAGGCGATACTCGGCAGTGCTTCGCCACGAAAACCGAGGCTGGCGATCGCGACCAGATCGTCAAAACTGCGCAACTTGCTGGTGGCATGCCGGGTCACGGCGAGTGGCAGATCCTCGACATGGATGCCGCATCCATCATCCTGCACATGGATGGCGCGCCGTCCCCCTTCCTCGACGTCGATCTCGATGCGTGTCGCACCTGCATCCAGGCTGTTCTCGACAAGCTCCTTGACAACGGACGCAGGCCGTTCGACCACCTCGCCGGCGGCGATCTGGTTGGCCAGTTGCTCGGGTAATAAATGGATACGATCAGGAGACACACGCTGCATGGCGCAAGCTTAAAACAATCTCATCGGGGGGAAAACCGGCCTTCAGCTGTCCGCCGAAGGAATACGCAGTGTCTTGCCGACGATCAGCGTGTCACCACGCAGGCCGTTGGCCTTGCGCAGGGTGTTCATCGAGACATTGTAACGCTGTGCGATCTCGGACAGGGTATCGCCCCGCTGGATCGTATGGCGACGCGCCAGGCGCGTACCGGGTGGCGGGAAGCGTTCAAAATAGCCGCGTATGCCATTCATCATCGCATGCGCGATACGCTGCTGGTGTTTCGGGCTGCGCAGCTTGCGCTCCTCTTCCGGGTTGGAAATAAACGCCGTTTCGACGAGTACCGAGGGAATATCCGGCGATTTCAGCACCATGAAGTTGGCGGACTGCACGCGACGCTTGTGCAGGCGGCCAAGTTTGTCGAGACCGCCCAGGATATTATCGGCGACATCAAGACTCGCTTCGAGGCTGGCGGTCTGTGACAGGTCCAGCAGGACCGACGCCAGCAGGTCATCCTTGTCATCCAGTCTGACACCACCAATCAGATCTGACTTGTTTTCACTTTCCGCCAGCCAGCGGGCCGCTTCACTGGTCGCGCCACGGCGTGACAGTGTATACACGGAGGATCCCCGCGCCTTCGGGTTATGGAAGGCATCGGCATGGATGGAGATAAAAATATCTGCCTGTTGCTTGCGTGCCCTCTCGATGCGGCCGCGCAGACTGATGTAGTAATCGCCATCGCGGATCATAACCGGCTTCATGCCCGGTTCTTTAGCCACGAGTTCCTCGAGCCGGCGGGCAATCGCGAGTACCACATCCTTCTCCCGCGTGCCGCGGTAACCTCGCGCACCGGGATCTTCACCACCATGCCCGGCATCAATCGCGACGACGATATCGCGCAGCTTGTCGGGCCGCTTGTCGACATGCGCGGTAACTGTCTTCTTGCCTTGCCTGTGCTGCAGGTCGATGACGAGGCGATGCCCGTGTTCGCCGTAGGGCTTGAGTGCAAAACTCTTCGGTCGCAGTGGCCGGGAGGCATCGAGCACGATGCGCAGGTCACCACCATTACGGGTCGCGTAGCGGATACCCTTGATCGGCGCTGATTTATCCAGCTCCGGTAGCCTGTTCAGCAGTTTCGTATCCGCAAGATCCACGACGATCCGATCCGGGTTTTGCAGGGTAAACAGTTTATGTTCGACCGCGCTGTCGAGATCGAAAACCAGCCGGGTGTTGTCGGGTGCGGGCCACATGCGCAGGCCCTGGATATGGGTTTCTGCGTGTAACAAAGGAGCAAAGACGGCGGTCAGTACGGCCAGCGTACCGAGCAGAGAAGTGCGCATTGTGTGCGTTCTGCGTCTCATGGTCAGTCAGTATAACTTCCCAAAGATCGTTATGAAATAACTATATACATAATGATCTTGGAAAACAACCTTAACAGATCGCCGTAATTCAGGCCTGATTCAGCGCCTCCAGCCAGGCCTGGCCGCGCACCGTGCCTGCCTCGAGCCTGACCCGGCGCTCGGTGCCGGCATGCTCGAGATAAATATCGAGATCCGCGGCCGGTAATCCCCCCTGCGCACACTCGGGCCATTCGACGAGACACAGGCTGTCCGGCGCGAAGTACTCGCGCGCACCGAGCATCTCGAGCTCATCCGGGTCAGCCAGGCGATACAGGTCAAAGTGATAAACCTTATATTTATCAAAAACATAGGGCTCTATCAGGGTAAAGGTCGGACTTTTTACCGCGCCCTGGTGACCGAGGGCCTGAATCAGGCCGCGGATACAGGTCGTCTTGCCCGTGCCGAGTTCGCCATGGAAGTAAATCGTGCCGCGCCCGGCCGTCAGGCGCGCCAGTTCGGCGCCGAGGGCCGTCATCGCCGCGCTGTCGCGAATCCTCAACTGCATCAGGCTCGACCAGTCGGATTGGCACCGGCCCGCAGCCATGGCATGAGATCCGAGGCCAGCATGCCCCGTTCTCCCTCGCTGCGGGCCGCATCATCCGCGGCCTCGGCATGCAGGCAGACACCGAGTCGTGCCGCGACCGAGATGCGTCGCTCCCGTTCGCCACCGTCTTGTTTCAGCATCTGGGCCAGCAGGCCCGCAATAACGCCGGTCAACACATCACCCATGCCGCCACTGGCCATGCCGGGATTACCGGCCGCACATACACCAACCGGTTGCTCGGTACTGCATACCAGACTGCCGGCGCCTTTCAGCACGATGCTGCCGCCGAAGCGGGATTGCAATTCACGCACGGCAGCGATGCGATCGGCCTCGATCTCGGCGCTGCTGCAGTCGAGCAGTCGCCCGGCCTCGCCCGGGTGAGGCGTCAGCACCCAGTCTTCGCGTTTAACCGGATCGCGGGCCAGCAGGTTCAGCGCATCGGCATCGAGTACGAGCGGCTTGCCACTGTCCAGCGCCGCGCCAAACATGGTTTTGCCCCAGTCGCCCTGGCCGAGACCGGGACCGATGGCGAGCATGTTCGCTTTACCCCACAGGCCACGCAGCTCGCGAGCGCTTTCCACGCCATGCGCCATGAGTTCCGGGCGTGCCTGGCTGACCAGTCCCGCATGCGCGGCGCGGGTCGCGACACTGACCAGCCCGGCCCCGACGCGTAACGCTGCCTCGCCGGCCAGCCGCACCGCGCCACTCATGCCCTGCTCGCCACCGATGACGAGCACATGGCCAAATTGCCCCTTGTGCGCCGAGCGCGCGCGTGGTGCCAGCCGGTGTGCAAACGCCGCCATATCCAGCAACGAGGCCTGTGGCCGGATCTGCATGAGCACCTGCGGCGGCACGCGCAGGTCGTTGTAATGCACCTCGCCGCAATAATGCGGGCCCTGCCCGGTAAACAGCCCCTGCTTCAGGCCGATAAAGGTCATGGTCAGGTTGGCCTGCGCCGCGATGCCGAGTGCACAGCCGGTATCGGCGTGCAGGCCGGAGGGGATATCCAGCGCAATGGTCCCCGCACCACTGCGGTTCATCGCGTTAATCGCATCCCGCCAGATACCGGTGACCTCACCGGTCAGGCCGGTGCCGAGCAGGGCATCGACGACGATCTCGGCACCACCCAGGTCGGTCCCGGCGGTAAAGGTTTCGATGTCACGACCCGTTGCGAGAAAACGCTCGGCCATGGCACGTGCATCACCCCGGATACGACTGCCATCACCGACCTGGAATACCCGCACCTCGAGCCCGGCTTCGTGGCACAACCTCGCCACGACAAAGCCGTCACCGCCGTTGTTACCCGTGCCACACATGACCACGACGCGATGCGCCCTTGGCCAGCGCCGCCGCATCAGCTCGAAGGCGGCACGGCCGGCGCGCTGCATGAGTTCCTCACCGGGGATCGAAAACTCCTCGATCGCAATCCGGTCGAGTTCACGAACCTCGGCGGCACGGTACAATGCATGTGGAAAGACAGACATAGACAACATCATAGCATCGCGCGGAGTAAAGCCGTTATTCAACATGACCGGGCAGTCCACAACACAACATGACCCGGCACAGCTGGAACAACTTGCTGTGCAGATAAAGCAATGGAGCAGCGAACTCGGCTTTCAACAGCTCGGGATCACGAATACCGATCTTGCGCAGGATGAAGCCTGGTTGTTGCAATGGCTGGATGCCGGCATGCACGGCGAGATGGACTACATGGCACGGCATGGCACAAAGCGCTCGCGGCCGGCTGAATTGTTGCCCGGTACGGTACGCGTAATCTCGGTACGCATGGATTACCAGCCGCAGCCGAGTGCCGCCCCGCAGGATGTACTCGATGATACGACACTCGCATACGTGTCACGTTACGCGCTTGGCCGTGACTATCACAAGCTCATGCGCAACCGTTTGCAGAAACTCGCGGACCGCATCAGCAAGGCCATCGGTCCGTTTGGTTACCGCGCCTTTGTCGACTCGGCCCCCGTCCTCGAGAAGGCACTCGCGCAGAAAGCCGGGCTGGGCTGGATTGGCAAACATACCAACCTGATCAGTGAAGACGC
>JASFJH010000144.1:0-5703 GCA_050122215.1 Granulosicoccaceae bacterium
TTTAACCCTGTCACTCACCGCGCCGGTCATGGATGTCAAATACCGGCGCGATCACGATCTTCAATTTCGCATGGGCCTGACGTAACGCCGCCTCGACTGCGAGCGGCTCATCAGCCGTGGCAAATATAAATCCGAGATAACTCGAACCTTCCGGCAGGGGCACGAGCCGGTAACCTTCGCGCACACTCAGCACCAGCTCACGGATACCGGTCACCTGCTGTGCCGCCAGCACCCCCTCGACGCGGCGTAATACGCCACTGGCCGGCGTCGGCAACATGAGCACACCGGCTGCGCCCTGCAACTGCGGCAATTGTCCGCTCTCACCGAGCGCATTCGCGATCACAAGTGCTTCAAGTGACTGGCCCGTGGCCAGTTCGATCAGGCGCGCGCATTCACCGCCAATCGTGCGTGCCGCGATCTCGATCAACCAGGCCTGGCCCTGCGCATCAATGCGCAGCTCGGCATGCACCGGGCCGGTGACCAGACCGTAGGCGTCACAGGCCGCAGCCACCGTATCGTGCACTAGCCGTTGCATGACCGCCGTCAGCCGCGATGGCGTGATGTAATAGGTTTCTTCAAAAAACGGCCCGGTCAATGGCTCGGGCTTGTCGAACAACACCAGGTCGCGCAATGTACACTCGTGCAGCAGGCCTTCGTAGGCGACCTCGATACCGTCGATGTATTGCTCGGCAAGAATCTGCTGGCGCTCCTCTTCGTGCACTGCCTCGCGCAGAATTGCCTCAATGCGCGCGCAGGCTTGCGCCGCTTCGGCCGCGTCATTGGCACGGATCACGCCACGGCTCATCGACATGCCAACAGGTTTGAGCACACAGGGATAGTCGAGACGTTCAAGTTGCGCGGCCAGTCCCCGCCCCGCTTCGAGCAGGCGATGTGACGGCGTACGCACTCCGGCCGCCTGCAGGCAATCGCGGGCCAGGTCCTTACGGCGCGAATAGCGGGCCGCCGCGGGCGGGTTATGTGGCAAGCCGAGTATTGCCGCAACCTGACTGGACAGCTCGACACTGATGTCATCGGTACCGATCACGGCATCAAACGGCTGCAGCGCATGAGCCTTGACAAGCACCGCCACGGCTTCGCCGGGCCGGGCAAAATCCACCCTGATACCGTCGGCCAACCGGTTGACCAGCGCGTACTCACCCTGCGAGGCGATGGTCACGTGCACGCCACGGGCTCGCGCTGCCTCGAGATAAGGCACTACCCGGTAACTCTGCGGCGGCGCGATCAACAACAGGTGTTTCACAACAGGCTACCTGAAAAATCAAACGCCTGTTGCCACGTGGCAACAGGCGTTATACGTACCGCAAAGAAAGGCGAGCGCGTGCTTAGGCGCAACCACCACCGGCTGAACCACAGGTACCGCAACCACCGCTGCCACCTGTTGCCTGGAATACGTTATTGAAGACAAAGCTCGCACCGCGCACGCCGTTTTCGACATAGTCGATTTCAACACCCTTCAGGTACTGGTAGGCCACAGCATCGACATAGACTTTCACGCCATCGTTTTCGTACACCATGTCGGTGTCGAGACGATCACCGGTGAAAGTCATGCCATAGGTCATGCCACTGCAACCGCCACCCGAGACGAATACGCGGATTGCATTAATCTCTTCATCGTCCACATCGGCGAACAGCTTTTGCATCACACCTGCAGCGGTCGGCGTGATCTTGATATCTTCACTGGTCAAAGTGCCGCTAAATTCACTCATTGTATGACTCCTGCAAATTACCCATTTTGGCAAAACGGCGCTGCGCGTTCCGGGCAGCGGCCTGTGCCAATCTACTGCCGTTATGATGACACAAACCGCCGGCGAACGTCAGGGGTATCGCGATAACCCCTAGAATTTATAGGTGTAGCGCAGGTAGTAATCCACGTCCTCGCGTTTTTCCGCAGCACCCACCCGCTTGTCGATATCCTCGCGGTGGCGAAGGCGCGCCTCGAATTTCTGTTTCTTGTCGATGGCCCACTTGTAGCGCGCCTCGACCAGGTTCGTATTGTCGCGGAAATCCGGCGACAGTAACCAGCCATCGCCGGCACGTCCGAGCACGAGACCGACGCTGTGGCGCGGCACGATATCAATGAAATTGAAGGTGATCTGTGCCGCCACACCATCCGCGTCACCGGAAGTACCGGTTTTCACCACGCTGCGCTCCGGTGTGTTCGGCGCATAGCCAAGCTCACCCGCGAGCATGAATTTCATGCCATCACGCACAGGCCATTGCGCGGCGAGGCGCCCCACCAGGCCCCAGTAATCCTCGACGCTGCCCGCACCGACACCCTGATCATGCAGCGCATCCGGTAACCAGGTGACATCGACCGCACGCTGTACGAACGGCCCCCACGATTGCGTGTTCTCCATACCGGCAAAGTACGAAATGCGGCTGCCCTCGTCGGAGAAATCCAGCGGCCCGCGCCGCACCTCGGTGGCCCCTTCATCATCGTTGTACTGGGCGATAACAGTCGTCTTCCAGCCGTTCGCCGCGCTGTATTTCATCTGCAGGCCGTCGGTCCAGGTAATGTCCACGTTCGGGCTCGTATTGCGATCCAGTGACTTTTTCGCCACGCCCTGCAGTTCGGCCTTGCTCTGGAAACGGCCGGCACGGATCTGCCAGTTTTCATACGGACGGTAATCGACATAGATTTCATCGAGCGTGGAATCGCCGCGGCGCAGACCGTCACCGGATGGTATGCGGTCAAAAATCTCGAAATGCGGATCATTGCGATCATCGGTCGAATAGCGCCCGGCAAAGCGCACTCGTGCCTGCCATTGCGCATTGAATTTCGCCGTTAGCCCGGCGCGCAGGCGCAGCCGGAATTCATCGGTCACATCCTGATCGCCATCGCGATCGTCACGGTGCAGCGAGTAGAAACCCGTGCGCACATCACCACTGGTTGACAGTTCAACTGCATTCGCCGGCAGCGGCAGCAACACCCCGGCACTGGCTATTAAGATCAGACGTGTATGCATATTCATTTGTTGCTCCTCGCACTCAGGATGGTTTGTTGAATTATTCGTAAATGATAATCATTATCATTTACGAGATCAAGCAGAAAAAACCCGGCGCACCGCACACGCGGGGCCGGGTACAACAGAACATCCCAATGAAAGGATCTGGTTTGCTAGTGGCTCACCGCTGCACGGGGCACGCTGAGCTGGCGCTCGGCGTCGAGCAGGTGATGACGCCAGTGAAACTCGTAACTCTGGCGCCAGTCACTGGCGGCGATCTTCGGCTCGGCAGGGTACTGCTCGAGCAGGTCGAGGCCGCGTTTCAAATCGAAGTAAATATCCGTAATGTCATCGGCGAGTGTCCCTGACAGACGCTGGCCCTCAAGTGCGTCGTATTCGTAGTTGTAGCCGTCCCGTTCACCGAGCGCTTCGTACAGGCGTGAAAACAGTTCAAATCGCGCCTCGTCATCGACGGTACGCTCATGTACGCTCAGCGCCTGCAGCTCACCAAGTGAGGTAGCCGCCTCGTCGAGTTTCGGCAACAGCGCCACCATGCCTGTCAGCCAACTATCAACATCGTCAGGATTGAACTGCTCAACATGTTCACAAAACAGGCGCGCGACTTCGGCCATGCTGTTCAAGCTTGCTTCCTGTGTCTTCGTCATACTGCTTACCTGGACTATCAATATATTTTCTTCAAGTGTAGACCATTCATCCCGGCTGACTAGCCGGAACAGGCGAAATCGTGATTTCCCGTTTCAATTCCGGGAGTTGGCGAGCGATTTGATGCTCTCGATAACCTCGGCGGGGTGCCGTTTCGGGTTGACCCGGGAAAAATGCCGGGCGATGCGGCCCTCGGGATCTATGATAAAGGTCTGGCGGCTGGCAAACTTGAGCGGCCCGAGCCGCGTCAGCACGCCATAGGCCTCGGCCACCTTGTGCTCGCGGTCGGCAAGCAACGGAAACGGCAGGTGGTATTTCTCGGCAAAGGCCTTGTGCGAGCCGATATCGTCGAGGCTGACACCGACCACGGCGGCCTTGAGCGCACGCAGCTTGTAGTAATCATCACGGAACTGGCAGGCCTCGGCGGTGCATCCCGGCGTGTCGTCCTTCGGGTAGAAATACAACACCAGCCATTGGCCGCGAAAGCCGGCAAGGGTATGACGTTCACCACTCTGATCGAACAGGCTGAAATCCGGTGCGGCTTCACCGGGGAGCAGCTCCGCCGCAGCACTGCGCGGCCAGAACCACAGCAGTGTCGCGAGGAGTAATACCGTAATGGCGGCGATATAAACAACAGGTACGGTTCCGTCCGTCATCAGGAGCTCTCCTTTTCATTGCGTTTAGCGACCGGGCTTAAATCTCGACCAGTTCGAAGTCTTCCTTGCCGGCACCACACTCCGGGCATTTCCAGTTCGGCGGCACATCTTCCCACTTCGTGCCGGGGGCAATACCATCTTCCGGGTAGCCGGCCTCTTCATCATAGACCCAGCCACAAATTACACACATATAGGTTTTCATCGGGTTTTATGTCTCGCTGCTTGCAATGGAGGTGCGGTGAAGCACCATGTTACGCTAGATAAATTATCACGCCCGTTCCGGACGGGCCGCTATTGAAACTGAATGATGTCGCAAACTCAAGCCACAAACCAGAAGACGCCCATCGTGCTGTGCTTCGCCGGGCATGACCCGAGCGGTGGCGCCGGTCTGCAGGCCGATATCGAGGCCATCGCCAGCATGGGCGCACATGCCGCCACGGTCGCGACCTGCCTGACCGTGCAGGACACGCATGACGTACAACGCCTCGAACCGGTCGCCGCCAGCCTGATTCGGGACCAGGCCACTTGCCTGCTGCAGGATCTGCCCGTCGCCGCGATCAAGATCGGCCTGCTCGGCAGCGTCGAGGCAGCCAGTGTCGTCGCCGAGGTGCTCGAGGCCACCCCGCATATCCCGGTCATCTTCGACCCGGTACTGGTCGCCGGCGGTGGCAGGGAGCTGGCCAGCGATGCCCTGCTGCAGGCCATTCATGGCCGCCTGCTGCCCCAGGTCACGGTGCTCACGCCGAACACGGTCGAGGCCGAACGCCTCAGCGGCGAGGCCGATATGAGCCGGGCCGCGGCTGCGCTGCGCGTGGCCGGCTGTGACTATGTGCTGCTGACCGGCACACATGCCGCCAGCGGCGATACCGTCACCAACACGCTGTACGGCGACAACCTGTGCGAGTCCTTCACCTGGCCGCGCCTGCCGGGCAGCTACCACGGCTCGGGCTGTACGCTTGCGGCGAGTCTCGCCGCCCTGCTCGCGCTCGGCCAGGATCTGTATGCCGCAGCCTTCGAGGCCCAGCAATACACGTGGGAGGCCCTGCAGCACAGCTGGCAGGCCGGTAGCGGGCAGGCCCTGCCCAACCGGTTTTTCTGGGCTGCGAAAGAGGGTGAGGAGTGAGGTTATTAAGGTGTGTGGTGTTAGGCTGCTATTCAATTCACCTTACGCCTTCCCCCTCACACCTCACGATTTGAGTTGCCACAAAGGATATTTTCAGTATGTCATCCGGGAATGCATTGCGAGGTTTGTACGTCATCACCGACGATGCGCTCGCGGGCGAGAGACTGGTCGAGCAGGTCGAGGCCGCGCTCAGGGGCGGTGCCCGGCTCGTGCAGTACCGCAGCAAACAGGGCACAGCGGCGCAACGCGAGCAACAGGCGCGTGCGGTACTGGCCATCTGCCATGCGCATGGCGT
>JASFJH010000145.1:0-5673 GCA_050122215.1 Granulosicoccaceae bacterium
ACTCGGCTATCCAGTAGCCGAGGTACAGGTAATCCAGATTACGCTGTTGCGCGGTGTGGATCTGGCTCAGGATCGCGTATACGCCGAGGCCACGGCTGGCCTGTGCCGGGTCGAAATAGGTGTACACGGCGGACAGGGCATTGAGCAGGTGGTCAGTGACGGCCACCGCAACGAGCTTGCCGGCAAGCCGGAATTCATGAAACTGCACATCGAGATGCGGGTTGAGCAGGAAATCGCGGTACTTGTTCGGGTCGTCATCGTCCATGCCGCCGCCGCCATGCCGGCTGCCGATATAGCGCAGATACAGGTCAAAATGCTCTTCGGAAAAGGCGGCCGGGCGTATCTGTAAGGCGATATCGGCATTGTTGCGCCAGTTGCGGCGCTGGCTGCGGTTCGGCCTGAACTGCTGCACCGGCAGGCGCAGCGGGATACAAGCGTCGCATAACGGACAGCGCGGCCGGTACACGAGTTTGCCACTGCGCCGAAAGCCGAACTGAATCAGCTCACTGTACAACTGTGTGCCGATCTCACGGTGCGGATCGGCAAACAGGGTCATGGCCTGCCGATCGGGCAGGTAGCTGCATTCGTGTTCCGGGGTCAGGTAGAACTCGAGCTGGGGCAGGCCAATTGCGTCCATCAGTCTGCCTCATCGAATTGCCAGAAGTGCATATCCGGTTGCCCGGCGCAGTACTTATCGAGCAGGGCAATGAATTGCCGGCGCTGGATCTGCGTTGCCCCGAGGCTGGCGAGGTGGTCCGAGTGCACCTGGCAATCAATCAGCGCGAAGCCCCAGCATTCGAGTTGCCGGGCCAGCCTGGCGAAGGCAACTTTCGAGGCATCACGCCGGCGGGCAAACATCGATTCGCCAAAAAATACCCGGCCAATTGCGATGCCGTACAGGCCGCCAACCAGTTCACCCTCATACCAGGTTTCAATGGAGTGCGCGTGTCCTTCCTGGTGCAGACGGCAATAGGCGTCGCGCATCGCCATCGTGATCCAGGTGCCGTCGTCCTCGCCGCGTGGCGCCGCGCAGGCATCAATGACCTGCTCGAATGCCCGGTTCATGGTGACGGTATAGCCGGCATTACGCATGGATTTGCGCAGACTGCGGCTGACGCGCAGATCAGACGGGAACAACACGGTACGTGGATCCGGTGACCACCACATGATCGGCTGGCCTTCGCTGTACCAGGGAAAGATGCCCTGCCGGTAGGCGCGCAGCAGGCGCCTGCTACCGAGATCACCGCCAAACGCAAGCAGGCCGTCAGGATCCCGCAGGGCGAGTTCAGCCGGTGGGAACGGCGCCTCTTCGTCCTGCGTATCAAGCCAGTACAGACTTTGTATGCCAAATGAATCTGACATGCTCAGTTGCCATCCTGTCGAAACGGGGAATGTTCACCCAGTACTTCAGTATAGTGCTCCATGCCGTGTTGTTCACGTTCGACAAAATCGGCGATGGCGTCGCGAAAACCCTCGTGCGCGATCCAGTGTGCGGACCAGGTCGGTACCGGTAGAAAGCCGCGACTGAGCTTGTGCTCGCCCTGGGCGCCGGCCTCGAAGCGCTGCAGGCCCTCCTCGATGCAGTATTCGATGGCGGCGTAATAACAGACCTCGAAGTGCAGTTTGTCGAAATGCGCGGAGCAACCCCAGTGCCTGCCATACAGCGTATCCCGACCGCGCAGGTTGAATGCCCCGGCCACATACTCGTTATTATGTTTTGCCATGATGAGCAACACTTCATCGGGCATGCGTTGCGCAAGTTCGATGAAGAATGCCAGGCTCAGGGTCGGGTGGCCGCTCTTGCGATAAAAGGTCGAGCAATAGAAATCATGAAAGATCTGCCAGTGCCTGTCAGTGGTGTCATGGCCGCTTAGCAATTCGATTTCAATCCCGGCATCGCGTACCCGTCTGCGTTCCTGGCGGATTTGTTTGCGTTTTTTCGAGGCCAGCGCGGCCAGGAAATCATCAAATGAATGATAATCATTGTTATGCCAGTGGAACTGTACGCCAACCCGTTTCATCATGCCGTGCTGTTCAAGGATCCGGGTGTCATGTTCATCAGGGAACAGGATGTGCAATGATGACACACCGAGTTGTCTGGCATGATCCAACGCTGCCCGGGCGATGCCGGATTTTATCGTGTCCTGTTCATTGCCTGCGGCACAGAGCAGGCGTGGACCGGTGACCGGTGTGTAGGGAATCGCGGCGACGAGTTTCGGATAATACGCCAGCCCATGCTGCTGGTAGGCCTGCGCCCATGCCCAGTCAAACACGAGTTCGCCGTAGGAGTTGTCCTTGATATACATCGGCATCGCGCCAACGAGGTGTTTGTTGTCATCATGAACAAGTACGTGTTGTGGCAGCCAACCCCAGCGCGGGCCGAGACAGTCATGCTGTTCAAGTGCGTCCAGGAACTCATGTCGCAGGAACGGATTGCCGCTGTCATCGAGTGCATTCCATTGCTGCGCCGCAATGGAATGGAGGTTATCCGTAATAGTTGTGCTGTATGGCATGGGTCGTGGCCGCAGGGCTATAGCAAAACGCCCTGCGAGGCAGGGCGTTTTTTCATGTCTTACTTGCCAAGGTTGTCCAGGTAACGTTCTGCATCGAGTGCTGCCATACAACCCGAGCCTGCCGAGGTAATCGCCTGGCGGTAGATGTGATCGGCGACATCACCGGCCGCATATACACCCTCAATCGATGTCTGGGTGGCATTACCTGAAGTGCCGCCTTGCACTTTCAGGTAGCCATGTTCCATATCCAGTTGGCCTTCGAAGATGTCAGTATTCGGCTTGTGGCCGATCGCGATAAAGACACCGTGCACGTCGAGTTCTTTTGTCGAGCCGTCCTGCGTATTCTTGATGCGCAGGCCGGTGACACCGGAATCATCACCGAGTACTTCATCGACCTCATGGTTCCATTCGATGCTGACATTGCCGGTCTTCGCTTTTTCGATAAGCTGATCGGCAAGGATCTTTTCCGAGCGGAAGCTGTCGCGACGGTGCACGACAGTGACATGCTCCGCGATGTTGGCCAGGTAGAGGGCCTCTTCCACCGCGGTGTTACCGCCGCCGACCACGGCCACCTTGCGGCCGCGATAGAAGAAACCGTCACAGGTGGCACAGGCGGAAACACCACGGCCCTTGAAGGCTTCCTCGGACGGCAGGCCGAGATACTGGGCCGAGGCGCCGGTGGCGATAATCAGCGCATCACAGGTGTATTCACCGGAATCGCCGATCAGGCGGAAAGGTCGCTGCTGCAGTTCAACCTTGTTGATGTGATCAAAGATGATCTCGGTGTCAAAGCGCTCGGCATGCTTTTGCATACGTTCCATGAGCATCGGGCCCTGCAGTCCCTCGACATCGCCGGGCCAGTTATCGACCTCGGTCGTGGTCATGAGCTGGCCGCCCTGTTGCAGGCCGGTTACCAGCACCGGTTCCAGGTTGGCGCGCGCCGCATACACGGCTGCGGTGTAACCGGCCGGGCCGGAACCGAGGATTAGCAGTTTGCAGTGTTTGGTTTCGCTCATGGGTGTGCAGGCTCCGAAGAATATGTCGAATTTTCAGTTGTTTGCTCAGTTGCGACCATGCACACTATAAAACGGTTGCATGGCATCATGTTCGGGCGCCTATGGTACGGGATGCAGGGCAGGCCGGTAAAGGCATAGCGAGACAAGACAAAGGGGCAACGCGATGCAAATTGGGGTACCAAAAGAGATCAAACCACTGGAGGGGCGGGTCAGCCTGATCCCGGATGCGGTCAGTGAACTGGTCCGCCACGGCCACGAGGTGCTGGTGCAAGCCGGTGCCGGGGAGGCCAGTGGCTATCCGGATGAGGCCTATCGCGCGGCCGGGGCACAGCTGGTAGCCACGCCGGCCGATGTCTATAGTGCGTCGCTGATCGTCAAGGTCAAGGAACCGGTCGAGGGTGACTTGCCGTTGTTACGTCCGGACCATACCGTGTTTTCCTACCTGCACCTGGCTGCCATCCCGGTATTGACCCGACAATTGTGTGATATTGGCCTGACGGCAATCGGCTTTGAAACGGTTGAACAGCCTGGAGGTGGCCTGCCGTTACTGGCACCGATGAGTGATATTGCCGGGCGCCTTGCGCTGCAGATTGGTGCCAACCTGTTACACCGGCAGCATGGCGGCAAGGGTGTGTTGCTCGGCGGCCTGCCGGGTACGTCACGTGGCCGGGTCGTGATCCTCGGTGCCGGCACGGCCGGCAGCAATGCGGCGCTGATGGCGGCCGGTATGGGTGCCGAGGTGGTCGTGTTTGACCGTAACCGCGACAAGCTCGCACGTATGCGGGCATTGGGTGATAATGTGACCGGCCTGTATGCCTATGCCGACAGCATTGCCGGGCAGGTAGCCCGGGCAGATGTGCTGGTCGGGGCAGTGCTGGTCACGGGTCAGCGGACACCACACCTCGTGTCGCGCGAACAGGTTGCCCGCATGCAGGCGGGCAGCGTGATTATCGATATTTCCGTCGACCAGGGTGGCTGTGTCGAGACCACGCGGCCGACCGATTACCGCTCACCGACGTTCGTCGAGGAGGGAGTGATACATTTCGGTGTGACAAATATGCCCGGGGCGGTGCCGAAAACGGCCTCACAGGCCCTGTCGACGGCTATCATGCCGTATGTGCTGCAACTGGCCGCCCCGAACTGGCGGGATAATGCGGCACTGTCTGGTGCGGTTAACGTGACTGACGGTAAAGTGGTGCACCCGGCCTTGCAGGTGTGACAGCCCCACACAATTCCTGTATAAAATACAGGCTTATAACGATAATTTAGTGTAAATTCGCTGATACAGATACGAGAGCAGCTTTGGCCCAGGCGAAACGCAAGAATAACCCCCAGCCCGTAGCGGCCGTCCATTTAAGTCGTGGTTTACGAGAAGGCAGCCTGTTTATTCTCGGCGCGATCGGCATTTACCTGCTGGTTTGCCTGGCGGGCTACGAGGCGGCCGATCCCGGCTGGTCACACAGTGGCAGCGGCGACAGCATCCATAATCCCGGCGGTGTGGTCGGCGCGATTTTTGCCGATGCCTTCCTCTACCTGTTTGGCCTGATGGCCTACCTGTTCCCGTTCGCGGTCATCTACAGCGGCTGGATCCTGTTCCACGGCCGCGAACATGCCGAACAGGCCTTTGAAATCCGCCGCGTCGTGCTGCGCGTGTCCGGGTTTGTGCTGACCCTGGGTAGCGGCGCCGGGCTGGCGACCCTGCATGTCTACCAGCCGGAACTGGCCCTGCCGCTCAACCCGGGCGGCATCCTCGGTGTTGTGGTCGGCAATGGCCTGGTCTCGGCCTTCAGTTTCCTCGGCACGACGCTGTTCCTGCTCGCGCTGTTTCTCACCGGTATCACCTTGCTGACCGGGCTGTCGTGGTTCTGGCTTATGGATATCACCGGGCAGCTTACCTTGCAGTCAATCGACTGGCTGCAGGGGCGGGCGGCCTGGTTGCGCGACTACCTGCAGGGCCGCCGCGCGCGGCGTGCGCGCGAAGACGTGGTAGAAGTCGTCAAGGAAAAACAGAAAGCCCGCAAACCGCCACGCATTGAACCGGTGATTAACCTGCCGGAGCCCAGCGAGCGGGGTGAGCGTGAGCGACAGGTCCCGTTATTCGAGACCAGCGAGGAGACACCCCTGCCACCGGTCTCGCTGCTTGA
>JASFJH010000146.1:0-5664 GCA_050122215.1 Granulosicoccaceae bacterium
AGTGCATCCGTGTTAGCGTTGAAACCGCCGGTTTCGACGTCGACGACGACCGGCAGAAAACCGCGAAAACGTTTCGATATTGGGGGATTTGGCTTCTGATCTGACATGCATAAACTCCGCGCCAGACTATAGCAGACCCCGCCTTCCAGCGCCCGTTTTCGGGCCCAAGGCCAGCCCCGTTAAAATGCGGACTGTCATAATTTGCATTAATTGGCATATAATCCCGCACTTTCTCTAAATCAGTGCATTGCCCGACGGGCAGAAAATGCGCGCCGTGACAAGACATCAACCAACTACGGGGTAGCTATGGCCGATCGCAGACTTCAGGTTTTTCACACAGTCGCTCGCCATTTGAGTTTCACCAAGGCGGCAGAAGCCCTGCACATGACCCAGCCAGCGGTCACGTTCCAGGTTCGCCAACTCGAAGAGTATTTCAACACGCGCCTGTTCGATCGCACGCATAACCGCATCAGCCTGACCGAGGCGGGGCGGCGAGTGTACGAGTACGCAGACCGGATTTTCGCCCTGTATGCCGAGATGGAAAACGCGGTGCGCGAACTGACCGGCGAGATCAGCGGCCTGCTGATCATCGGTGCGAGTACCACGATTGCCGAGTATATGCTGCCGGCACTGCTCGGCGACTTCAAACAGAAATACCCCGATGTGAATGTGCGCCTGAAGGTTTCCAACACCGAGGGCGTGGTGCAGATGGTGGAGAACAACATCATCGACCTCGGCGTGGTCGAGGCCCCGGTAGCCAACAAGAACCTGGCGGTTGAAGTCTGCCGCATGGATCAACTTGTCGTGATCGTGCCGCCGGGCCATGAACTGGCCGAGCGCGACAGTGTCGCGGTCACGGATCTGGCGAACTATCCCTATATTTGCCGCGAGGAAGGTTCCGGTACGCGCGAAGTGATCGCCGAGCATCTGGCGAAGAGCGGCCTCAAGGACCTCGCACTCGATGTCAGCATGGAGCTCGGCAGCCCGGAAGCCGTCAAGGGTGCGGTCGAGGCCGGCATGGGTATCTCGGTAGTATCCCGTGCCACTGTCGGCAAGGAACTCAAGCTTGGTTCACTGGTCGCCGTTAACCTTGAGCCGGTGCTGGAACGGCCGTTCTCGTTTGTGCACCAGAAGCAGAAATTCCGCTTGCGCGCGATGGACGAGTTGCTCGAGTTCGCCCGCCAGTACTGTGAGGCGCACCGGGACGTCCTGCCCTGAGTCTGTCCTGCTGTGGCCACCTATAATGACAAGCTTGTGGCCATTGCCGCCCGCCTGAGCAAGGAAGAACGCGACAAGCTGCTCGAGTTTGCCGAGTTTCTTGAATCACGTTCGTCTCATGCGCAATCGCACCTTCAGGCACAGGTTCCCCAGTCCCCCCTGGACATCCCGCGGCCGGAGGAAGAATCCGTGATCGCTGCCATGCAGCGCCTCGCCAAAACCTACCCGATGCTGAACAAGGACAAGTTGTTGCATGAAGCGGCTGGTCTCATGTCCGAGCATGTCATGCACGGGCGAGAGGCGGCTGAAGTCATTGATGATCTCGAGGCCCTGTTTGTGCGACATTACGAGTTGCACAGCAACGGGGAGTAACAGGCATGCTTGATGTGATCGGTAACTGGTTCCGCCGGCATTTTTCCGACCCGCAGGTGGTCATGCTGGCAATGCTGTTACTGATCGGGTTCGTCGTTGTGATCTACTTCGGCGCGATGCTGGCGCCGGTGCTGGCGAGTATCGTCATTGCCTACCTGCTCGAAGGCCTGGTCAGTTTCCTGCGCCGGCGCGGCGTACCGCGCATTGCCTCGGTGTGGACCGTGTACCTGCTGTTCGTCATCGTGTTCTTCGTCATCCTGTTTGGCCTGGTGCCGTTATTGTCGCAACAGGTGTCGCAGTTCGCCCAGGAACTGCCGAGCATGATCACAAAAGGCCAGTCGGCGCTCATGAAGCTGCCGGAACGTTACCCGGACTTCATCAGCCAGGAACAACTCGCTGAAATACTCACAACCGTGCGCGCCGAGGTCGCTGTGGCCGGACAGGGTTTACTCACCTTGTCGCTGTCTTCAATTTTCGGGCTGGTAGCATTTGTCGTCTATATGATCCTGGTGCCCTTGCTCGTGTTCTTCTTCCTCAAGGACAAGGCGCTGTTGCTGAACTGGTTCGTCAGTTACATGCCGAAGGACCGCAAGCTGGCCAGCGAGGTCTGGATCGAGGTCAATGCGCAACTGGCCAACTACGTGCGCGGCAAGTTCTGGGAGATCCTGGTGGTCGGTGTCGTAACCTATGTCGTGTTCGAGACCATGGGCCTGCAATATGCCATGTTGCTGGCGGCGCTGGTAGGCCTGTCGGTGATCGTGCCCTATATCGGTGCTGCTGTCGTCACCTTCCCGGTAGCGATTATTGCCTTCTTCCAGTGGGGGGCAACAAGCGATTTCGTGTACATCATGATTGCCTACGGCATCATCCAGGCACTCGACGGTAACGTACTCGTGCCGTTGCTGTTCTCCGAGGCCGTGAACCTGCACCCGATAGCGATCATCGTCGCCGTGCTGTTCTTCGGCGGGCTGTGGGGTTTCTGGGGCGTGTTCTTCGCCATCCCGCTGGCGACGCTGGTGAAAGCCGTACTGAATGCGTGGCCATCACTCAATCCTGTGGCCGAGGAATAATAAATTTAACTACAGGTAGAGGCTCATATAAAAAAATACGGCCAGAGAACAATAGTTTCTTATGCCAAAAAATATTCTTCTCTGAGCCCGTTTTTTAACTCATCACTCATCACTCTACAACACGTCCGTGGCGTAATCGGCCAACCTTGAACGTTCCCCGCGCCGCAGTGTGACATGCCCGCTGTGTTGCCAGTTCTTGAATCGATCGACGATGTAGGTCAGGCCCGAGGTCGTTTCCGACAGGTACGGCGAGTCGATCTGCGCAACATTACCGAGGCATACGACCTTCGTGCCCGGGCCGGCGCGCGTGATCAGGGATTTCATCTGCTTCGAGGTCAGGTTCTGCGCCTCATCGACGATGATGTACTTGTTGAGGAAGGTACGGCCGCGCATGAAGTTGATGGAACGCACCTTGAGACGGTTGTGCAAAATGGCATTGGTGGCCTCGCGTTCCCAGTCACCGCTGCCCTGTGTACTGCCGAGTACTTCGAGGTTGTCCATGAGTGCACCCATCCACGGCGTCATCTTTTCCTCTTCGGTGCCAGGCAGGAAACCGATGTCCTCTCCCATCGGGATCGTGACGCGTGTCATGATGATCTCGTTATACAAACTATTATCAAGCGTCTGCGCCAGCCCGGCAGCGAGAGTCAACAAGGTTTTCCCCGTGCCGGCCTGACCGAGCAGGGTCACCAGGTCTGCTTCCGGGTCCATGAGCAGGTTCAGGGCGAAGCTTTGTTCGCTGTTGCGCGCGGTGATCCCCCATACGGCGTTACTGTGTTGGGTGTAGTCCCTCGCGTGTTCGATGACGGCACTGTCTTCATCGACTTCGCGGACGATCGCGTTGAAGCCATCCGGTATTGTCAGGCACTCGTTGGGATACCAGTTTGCTGTTAATGGCCCCTGCAGGCGGTAGAAGGTGCGTCCTTCTTCCTGCCACGAATCCATTTCCTTGTCGTGTGTTTCCCAGAAGTCGGCGGGCAGTTCCTCGACGCCGGTGAACAACAGGCTGACATCGTCGAGTACACGGTCGTTGTAATAATCCTCGCTGTGGATACCCAGGGCACTGGCCTTGATACGCATGTTGATGTCTTTCGACACGAGCGTAATGGTCTCGTCATGTGATGCACTTTGCAGGGCCAGCGCGGTGCTGAGGATATGGTTATCGGCGCGGTGACCGGGAAGATCGCCGGGCAGGGTGCCGGACATGATGCGGGTCTGTAAAAACAGCCGGCCGGACCCGGCTTCACTGGTTTCCGGCAATTGCAGGCCGGCCTCGATCTGATCACCGGTGGCATCACATAGCAGGTCGTCAAGGAAGCGGCTGGCCTGGCGGGCATTACGTGCGACTTCCGAGACGCCACGCTTGTTGTCGTCGAGTTCCTCGAGGACCAGCATCGGGATAAAGATATCGTGTTCCTTGAAACGGAAGATAGCGGCGGGGTCGTGCATGAGTACGTTCGTATCAAGTACAAACAGGCGCTTGCCCGGAATATCGCTGTTAACCATATCGCCTCACTGCCCGGTTGTGAAAGAGGTGTTACTTCTTGTTCAGTGCCTTGACCGCGGTGAGCACTTCCTCGACGTGGCCAGCGACCTTGACCTTGCGCCATTCTTCACGCAACACGCCTGCGCTATCAATCAGAAAGGTGCTGCGCTCGATGCCCATGACCTTTTTTCCATACATGTTCTTTTCCTTGATGACATCGAACTGTTTACAGAGTTTTTCATCGGCATCCGAGATGAGTTCAAACGGGAAGCCCTGCTTGGCCTTGAAGTTTTCGTGTGACTTGATGCTGTCACGCGATACACCCAGGACCACGGTCCCGGCGCGCCGGTATTTCGTATGGTTGTCACGAAAGTCCTGGCCTTCAGTAGTACAACCCGGGGTGCTGTCCTTCGGGTAAAAGTACAGCACAACATTTTGTCCCCGGAAATCGGAGAGCTTGATGTCCTGCTCGCCGGTAGCGGGCAGTTTAATATCGGTGACTTTCTTGCCGATGCTTGCTTTGGCCATGATCGTGTTGGGTTCCTTATTAATTATGCCTTGACCGGTTCCATAACCGCATCAAGATTGAGTTCATCACAAAACAGCGTGAACTGTTCGCGTAATTCACCAATTGATTGATCTGCCGGGATGCTGATGGTCATGTTCATGCTGAACATCGGTGTCCCCGTGTGTGCGGCGGCGTAGCTGCCGGTCGACAGATCTTCGATGTTGATGTTACGGCTGGAGAAAAACTCGGCGACGTTGTAGACGATGCCGGGGTGGTCCATTGATACCACCTCGACCAGGTAGGGCAACATCTTTCCCGGCAGGCTGCGCGCCTTGGTGCGTTTGCTGATCAGGGTCAGCTTGAGCGAGTCGGCAACCTTTGGCAGGGTCTGTTCAAGCCGCGAGATTGTATCCCAGCTGCCCGATACCATGAGCAGAATCGCGAATTCACCACCGAGCACGGTCATGCGGCTGTCGACGATATTGCAGCCGTTGTCGAGTACAGTCATGGAAAGGGTGTTGACGATGCCGGGTCGGTCAGCGCCAATGGCAGAAATGACGAGATAGTTTTCTACTGCGGGCATGGAGCGATAGTATCACACTCGTTTATGAAAGTTAGATGTCGACATCACGCAATTGTTGTGCGGCATCTTCCGGGCTGATGGTGCTGACGAACAGGCCCGAGCCGAGTTCAAAGCCGGTCGGGATACTCGTGCGCGGACAGATCTCGAGGTGCCAGTGATAGCTGGCACTGTCGTTCGCATACTGCTCGCCGTGTGGCAGCGAATGCAGGAAATAGTTGTATTGCGCACCGCCGATCACGGCTTCGAGCCGGGTCATCGTGCGCTTCAGGACGCGGGCGAGGTCTTCACGGTCCTTGTCACCGAGCGCGGTGAAATCGGCCTGGTGTGACAACGGCAGGATGTGCACCTCCCATTCGAAGCGGCTGGCAAACGGCTTGATGGCAATGAAGCGTTCACCACGTTCGATGACGTACTGGCCGACATTAAT
>JASFJH010000147.1:0-5624 GCA_050122215.1 Granulosicoccaceae bacterium
GTACCGTTTACCCTGGCTGATCCGGAACTTGATGCAACGTTTCTTGCAGAAGCCAAGGAAGCCGGGATGGTGACATTGAAGGGGCATCGTTCGGTCGGCGGCATGCGTGCCAGTATCTACAATGCCATGCCGGAAGCCGGCGTGCAGGCGCTGGTCGATTTCATGAGGGACTTCGAGCAACGCAAGGCCTGAACAAGCGGTTAACGGGAATAATAATGATGTACAAGATCCAGACACTTAACAATATTTCTCTGGCGGGACTTGAGCGCCTGCCGCGTGACAAATACGAGGTCGCCTCCGAACTGACAAGCCCGGACGCCATCATGTTGCGCTCCTATAACATGCATAACATGGATATCGGCAATAACGTTCTGGCGATTGGTCGTGCCGGTGCCGGCGTGAATAATATCCCGGTGACGAAAATGACCGAACGGGGTATCCCGGTTTTCAATGCGCCGGGTGCGAATGCCAATGCGGTGAAGGAACTGGTCGTCTCCGGCATGCTGTTGGCGGCACGTAATATCTGCCAGGCCTGGGATTATGCGCGCAACCTGGAAGGTAGCGACGAGGAGATCCATAAGCAGACCGAGGCTGGCAAAAAGAACTACGCCGGTTTCGAGTTGCCGGGACGCACCCTGGGCGTGGTGGGTCTGGGTGCAATCGGTATCAAGGTGGCGAACGTTGCCCTGAAACTTGGCATGAATGTGATCGGTTATGATCCGGATATCACGGTGCAGAGTGCCTGGAAACTGTCATCCGATGTGGAAAAGGCCAACAGCATTGATGACTTGTTGTCCCGTGTCGATTTTGTCACTTTCCATGTGCCGTTGCTGGATGCGACACGCAACATGATCAATGCAGATCGCCTGCAGAACATGCGTGATGGCGTCACGATCCTGAATTTTGCGCGCAATGGCATTGTGAATGATGAAGCCGTATGTGAGGCGATCGACGCCGGCAAGGTGAATGCCTACGTCTGTGATTTTCCGAGTAACCTGTTGAAAAGGCATGAACGCGTCATAACCTTGCCACATCTCGGCGCCTCGACGAAGGAAGCCGAAGACAATTGTGCGATCATGATCGCGGATCAGCTCAGCGATTATCTCGAGAACGGTAATATCCTGAACTCGGTGAACTTCCCGGAGGTGCAGATGCCGCGCAACGGCGGCTATCGCCTCGGGGTGGTCAATTCGAATGTGCCAAATATGCTGGGCCAGATATCCACCGCACTCGCCGATGCCGGTCTGAATATTATCGATATGCTGAACAAGTCGCGTGGCGATATCGCCTATACGCTGGTTGACCTGGAAAGTGAAGTACAGGAAGGCACTCTTGAGGCGCTTCGCGGCATTGAGGGTGTTTTGTCTGTACGCACAATGTAGTCCACGGACAGATTCCGGCGAGGACCGCTATGAGTGAAGAACAACAACTGAAAGCAATACGCGAACGGATTGATTCACTGGATGCACAAATCCAGGAATTGATTCGGCAGCGCGCCGAATGCGCACTTGATGTCGCCAGGGTAAAGCGTACCAGTGGTGAGCAGGTCGATTTCTACCGCCCCGATCGTGAGGCCGAAGTGTTGCGCATGGTCAAACAGCGCAACAAAGGGCCACTTGACGACGAAACCCTCATGCAGTTGTTCCGCGAGATCATGTCTGCCTGCCTGGCCTTGCAGCAACCAATGAAGATCGCCTACCTGGGCCCGGAAGGGACATTTACCCAGGCAGCGGCGCTCAAGCATTTCGGTCATGGCATCGTCAGTGAGCCGATGGGCGCAATCGATGAAGTGTTCCGCGAGGTCGAGGCCGGCAATGCGCACTACGGCGTCGTGCCGGTGGAAAATTCGACCGAAGGTGTCATCAATTACACACTGGACATGTTCCTGCAGTCACCACTGAAGATTTGCGGTGAGGTCGAGCTGCGTATACACCACAACCTGATGGGGCAACAAGAAAGTGTGCAGGGCATCAAACGCCTGTATTCACACCAGCAGTCTCTCGCACAATGCCGCGAATGGCTGGATGCCAACCTGCCCGGTGTTGAACGTATCGCGGTGAGCAGTAATGCCGAGGCGGCCAGGCGAGCATCGCTTGAAGAAGGTGTGGCGGCCATTGCCAGCGATACTGCGGCCGAGATCTATGGACTGAAGCTGATCGCCGCCAATATAGAAGACGAGCCTGACAATACGACGCGTTTTTTGATCATCGGCCGGCACGATTCAGCACCGAGTGGCAACGACAAGACCAGTATGCTGGTTTCGGTGGCCAACAAGGCCGGTGCCCTGTATGAATTGCTGGCGCCGTTCACGCGCAACGGCATCAGTATGACCCGCATCGAGTCACGGCCGTCTCGTCGTGGTATGTGGGACTACGTGTTCTTCATCGATATCGAAGGACATCGCCAGGACGAAATGGTTGCAAAAACTATTTCGGAAATCGAAGCACAGGCCGCCATGCTGAAAGTGCTGGGTTCTTACCCGCATGCCGAGCTGTAAGCCTGCATCCTGATCATGACACGCGAATGAATACTATTGAGCAACTTGCTGCCCCCGGCGTACGCGGTTTGCGGCCCTATGAGCCGGGCAAACCAGTAGAGGAACTCGAGCGCGAGCTGGGGATCAGCGGCGCGATCAAACTGGCCTCGAATGAAAACCCGCTGGGACCGTCTGATTCGGTACTCGCTGCGATGCAGGCTGCCTGCCAGACTGTGGCCCGTTACCCGGATGGCAACAGTTTTGCATTGAAGAGCGCACTTGCCGGCAAGCTTGGAGTTGCGCAGGATCAACTTACACTCGGAAACGGTTCCAACGATATCCTTGAGCTGATCGTACGTGCGTTTGTAACTCCTGATAACTCGGTGGTGTTTTCGCAGCACGCCTTTGCTGTCTACCCGATCGTTACGCAGGCAGTCGGTGCGCAAGCCGTGATCGTGCCAGCGAAGAACTGGGGGCATGATCTGGATGCGATGGCGGCCGCCGTTCGCGATGATACGCGCGTCGTATTCATCGCCAACCCGAACAACCCGACTGGCACATGGCTGTCGGGCAATGCAGTGCGTGACTTTGTCGGCAGTATGCCGGCGCATGTCATTGTTGTGCTCGATGAGGCCTATTATGAATATGCCAATGCCCCTGGTACTGCTGCGGACGGTTACGAATCACTACTGAATGATGTAACGACACAAACCAATCTGATCGTCACGCGCACTTTTTCCAAGGCGTACGGGCTGGCGGGTTTGCGGGTTGGTTACGGCGTGTCGAGCACGGCTGTCGCGGATTACCTGAACCGTGTGCGTCAACCGTTTAACCTGAACAGTATCGCCGAGGCGGCAGCAGTCGCCGCGCTGGCCGATGAACAGCATTTACAGCGCAGCATTGAAGTGAATTGTGCCGGACTTCGGCAATTGACTTCAGCCTTCGATGAAATGGGGCTCGATTATATTCCAAGCGCAGCCAATTTTATCAGTGTGGAGGTCGGTGATGACGGGCGCGCGGTCTATGACAGGCTGCTACACGAGGGCGTGATTGTTCGACCAGTGGATAATTACGCGATGCCACGTCACTTGCGTATTACAATCAGCACGCAGGACGAAAATAGCCGGCTTATTGAAGCCTTGCGCAAGGTGCTGGGTAAATAACTAATGATGATAAATACACTTTGCATTATTGGTGTTGGTCTGATTGGTGGCTCACTGGCGCGAGGCCTGCGTAAAGCCGGTGCAGTACGCGAGATCATCGGTTGCGGCCGTGACGAGGCGCATTTGCGCACGGCGCAGGAACTCGGCGTCATCGATCGCTATAGCACGGATATGGCAGAGGCAGTCAGTGAGGCGGACGTGGTTGTATTGGCGGTGCCTGTCGGGGTGATGCAGGCGGTGTTTGCCACGATCAAGGATGCGCTGAAACCTGGTGCAGTGCTGACCGATGTTGGCAGTACGAAAGGCTCGGTCGTGGCAGCGGCCAATGCTGTGTTTGGTACGTTGCCGGCGGGTTTTGTGCCGGGCCACCCGATTGCCGGTACCGAGCAAAGCGGTGTAGAGGCCTCGTTTGCCGAGTTATTCCAGGATCGCCGTGTTATCACCACGCCATTGAACACGTCATCGCCGGACGCGGTCGCGATCGTACGCGAGATGTGGCAGGCCTGTGGTGCCGAGGTCGTAGAGCTTGATGTTGCCCACCATGATGAAGTGCTGGCTGCCACCAGTCATTTACCTCATCTGCTCGCCTATGCGCTGGTAGACACACTGGCTCGTATGCATGAACGCCAGGAGATATTCCAGTTCGCGGCAGGTGGTTTTCGTGATTTTACCCGTATCGCTTCGAGTGACCCTGGCATGTGGCATGACATCTGCCTGGCAAATCGGGAGGCCCTGCTCGTGATGTTGCGACGCTTCAGTGATGATCTGGCGCAGCTTACTGATGCGATCGAACGTCGCGACAGCGACTACCTGAGACAGACATTCGAACGCGCCAAGCAGGCACGTGATGAGTATTGCTAGTATGAGTCAGGAAAAGAACATGATTTTCAATGTGTCAGCGGGCGGATGCCTGCACGGTGACATCCGCGTGGCGGGCGATAAATCAATGTCGCACCGTGCCATTATGCTCGGGTCACTGGCACAAGGCCGTAGCGAGGTTAGCGGTTTTCTCGAGGGCGAGGACTGTCTTGCCACGATGCACGCATTCCAGGCCATGGGCGTGAATATCGAGTATACAGCCGGCAGTGGCCGGGTATTGATCGATGGCGTTGGCCTGCATGGCCTGCAGCCACCCAATGCGGCACTGGACCTGGGTAATTCGGGTACCTCGATGCGCCTTATGGCCGGCCTGTGTGCCGGACAGCAGTTTGACGTGACGCTGGTAGGTGATGCGTCATTAACAAAGCGGCCGATGCGCCGCGTCACTGATCCGCTTGCCCGGATGGGCGCCCGGATACTGACCAGTGAGGACGGTACGCCACCGCTACACATAAAGGGACGTGCACAACTTGAAGGGATTGATTACAGCCTGCCGGTGGCCAGTGCGCAGGTGAAATCCTGTTTGTTGCTGGCGGGTATGTATGCGCAAGGCCGGACCTGCGTGGTCGAGCCGGCGCCGACGCGTGATCACACCGAGCGTATGCTGGGGGGGTTTGGTTACCCGGTCGAGCGCGAGGGTAACCGGATCTGTATTGAAGGTGGTGGCCGTTTGACCGCAACCAATATTCATGTGCCGGCGGATATTTCTTCTGCCGCATTCTTCATGGTCGGCGCCACGATCGCGCAAGGCTCGGAACTGCTGTTACGCGATGTCGGTATCAACCCGACCCGCGACGGTGTGATCACGATCCTGCGGCTCATGGGCGCGGATATCCATCTGGAAAATGAACGTGAAGTATGTGGTGAGCCAATTGCCGATATCCGGGTGCGCAGTGCACAATTACACGGTATTGATATCCCGGAAGCCGAGGTGCCGCTGGCCATCGACGAGTTCCCGGCACTGTTCGTCGCCGCAGCCTGTGCCGAGGGTACCACGCGTTTGACCGGTGCCGAGGAGTTGCGGGTCAAGGAGAGCGATCGCATCCAGGTCATGGCCGATGGCCTGGTCGAGCTGGGTATTGACGCCCAACCGACGCCCGACGGGA
>JASFJH010000148.1:0-5621 GCA_050122215.1 Granulosicoccaceae bacterium
CAGGTGGGCAATGCGTTCGCGCAGGTTTTCATCCTCGAGCGGTGAAAACTTGTTGAACAGCGGCGCGATAAAGGTCGGATAGGCCCACATCATGAGCAGGCCGAAACCGATCCACACTGCCCAGACATACAGCCACCAGGCCTTGCCACTGTTTTGCATGAGCCACAGTATGAGCAGCAGCAGTGGCGCGCCAATCAGGATCGTCAACAGTGCCTGTTTGGCCAGGTCGCTGACAAAGGTTGCGACGTTGGTGCGGTTAAAGCCGAAGCGTTGTTCGAGGACAAAGGTGCGCCAGGCGGTCAGCGGCAGGTCGAGCAGGCTGGCGATCAGGCTCATGGCGAGCAGGAATACGGTGCCTGTCCATAGCGGCGACAGTCCCATGGTTCGCACCGCATCATCAAGCAGGGCGAGGCCCCCACCCAGGGTCCAGAGCAGCAGCAGGATTGTCGAGTAGACAATATCGATGCGCTCCAGGCGGTTCTTGGCCAGCGTGTAGTCAGCGGCCTTCTGGTGTGCGGCCAGCGGGATCTTCTCGGCAAATGCCCCGGGTACGGCGGCGCGATGCTGGCGGACATGCGTCATCTGGCGCCATACCAGGTATTGCTGCAGCAGCAGGGCAGTCGCTGTGACGATCAGGAACACAAGTGTAAAAATATGCATACGGGTTGTATCGATATGATAATGATGAACCGATAGGGTAAAGCGGTTGTGCTGTTTGTCAACTTGTTCGCCTGCACCTACAATGGCCCGAACAGTTTACAGGGGTAGCGGCATGCCACAGGACAGCAATAATCTTGTCTGGATCGATCTGGAAATGACCGGGCTGGATACGGTTAATGACTATATCATCGAGATCGCGACCATTGTCACGGACAAGGACCTGAACACGCTGGCCGAGGGGCCGGTACTCGCGATCCATCAGTCCGAAGATGTGCTTGACGGCCTGGATGACTGGAACCGTAACCAGCACGGCAACTCCGGCCTGCTGGATCGCGTGCGCGCCAGCACGCTGACAGCCCGGGAGGCGGAGGCCCGGACCATCGCCTTTTTGCAGCAGTATGTGCCGAAAAAGGCCTCCCCCATGTGTGGTAACAGTATCTGCCAGGATCGCCGCTTTCTGGCGCGGCTGATGCCCGAGCTGGAAGACTATTTTCATTATCGCAATCTTGATGTCAGCACCCTAAAGGAACTCGCACGGCGCTGGCGACCCCGGGTGTACATGGGCTTCAACAAGAAATCGAGCCACCTGGCCCTGGATGATATCCGTGATTCAATTGAAGAGCTGCAGTATTATCGCGAGCACTTCCTGAATCTCGAGCAGGCCGATAGCGCGCAAGAGTAGTGTCCGCCCCCGGCGCGTTCCCGGTTATTGTCAGCCAGGAAAGCCCGGCCAGGCCGGCTTGCAGCGCGTCGGCGTGCAGTTCACTATATTCCGTTCTCCCCCTATAATTGGCCGCCCTGGGTCGCGTTTCAAAACACCGCGTGATGACAGGCCAAATCTGCGCGCATGGCTGCTAGAATACGTGCTCTGTAAATGCTCTGAATGACAGGATTTCAATGACTATCCGAACCCGTTTTGCCCCGAGCCCGACCGGCTACCTGCATATTGGCGGTGCCCGCACGGCGCTGTTTTCCTGGCTGCATGCCCGCAAGCATGGCGGTCGTTTCGTCCTGCGTATCGAGGACACCGACAAGGAACGTTCGACCGAGGCCTCGGTCAATGCCATTCTCGAGGGCATGACCTGGCTCGGCCTCGATTACGACGAAGGCCCTTTTTACCAGACCGACCGCTTTCCCCGCTATAAAGAAATCATCGACCAGCTCATCGCCGAGGGCAAGGCCTACAAGTGCTATTGCTCGAAGGAGCGGCTCGACACCTTGCGTGAAGAGCAGATGGCAATGAAGATCAAGCCGCGTTATGACGGTACCTGCCGCTTGCGCGAGGCGCCAAGCGAGGATGCCGCGTATGTGATCCGCTTTCGCAACCCGGACGAGGGTGTTGTCGTGGTCGATGACCTGATCCGCGGCAAGGTCAGTTTCGATAACCGTGAACTCGATGATCTGATCATCCAGCGCACCGATGGTACGCCCACCTACAACCTGTCAGTGGTCGTCGACGACATGGACATGGGCGTTACCCACGTGGTGCGCGGTGATGACCATCTGAATAATACGCCACGCCAGATCAATATCCTGCGCGCACTCGGTGTTGAGCCGCCCGTGTATTCGCATGTGCCGATGATCCTCGGCGAGGACGGCAAGCGCCTGTCGAAACGCCACGGCGCGGTCAGTGTCATGCAGTACCACGAGGAAGGTTACCTGCCCGAGGCCTTGCTGAATTACCTGGTGCGACTGGGCTGGTCGCACGGCGACCAGGAAATCTTCTCCATCGACGAGATGGTGCAGCATTTCGAGATCACGAAAGTGAACAGGGCCGCCAGCGTGTTTAACCCGGAAAAGCTGCTGTGGTTGAACCAGCACTATATAAAGGAATCCAACCCGGCGCACCTGATCCCGATGTTCGGCTACCAGCTGGGCAAGCTCGACATCGACCTGTCGACGGGGCCGGCGCCGGTCGAGGTGATCGCGGCGCAGCAGGAACGCGCCACGACACTCGTGGAGATGGCCGAGATCAGCGCCTTTATCTACCGCGATTTCGACGAGTATGAGGAAAAGGCGGCGAAGAAGAACCTGCGGCCGGTCGCCGAAGAGCCACTGCGTAAAATGCGTGAGGCACTCGCCGCGCTTGATGACTGGAACAAGCAGGCCCTGCATGACACCGTAGAACGGGTCGCGACGGAACTCGATGTGAAAATGGGCAAGGTCGCGCAGCCGTTGCGTGTGGCCGTGGTCGGGCGTGCCGCTTCACCGGGCATTGATGTCACGCTGTACCTGGTCGGTAAAGAGGCCTGCCTGCGACGCATCGACAAGGCACTGGACTATATTGCCGCGCGTGCCGCGGCGGAATAACAATAAAGCGAGTATAAAGGTAATGAACGACGAACAGGCACGGCCGAGTAATTTTATCCGCCAGATCATTGATGCGGATATTGCCGCCAACAAAAATGAAGGCAAGGTGGTGACACGTTTCCCGCCGGAACCAAACGGTTACCTGCATATTGGCCATGCCAAGTCGATCGTGCTGAATTTCGGCCTGGCGCGCGATTACCATGGCCACTGTAACCTGCGTTTCGATGATACCAATCCGCACAAGGAAAACATCGAGTTCGTCGAGGCGATCCAGAACGATGTCAAATGGCTCGGTTATGAGTGGGGCGGGCAGGCGTATTACGCCTCGAACTATTTCGAGCAGCTGTACGGCTTTGCGGTCGAACTGGTCGAAAAGGGCCTGGCCTATGTTGATGATCTCAATGCCGAGCAGATCCGCGAATACCGTGGCACCCTGACCGAGCCGGGCAAGGACAGTCCGTACCGTGATCGCAGTGTCGGGGAAAACCTCGATCTGCTGGCGCGCATGCGTGCCGGTGAGTTTGAAGACGGCAGCAAGGTGTTGCGCGCGAAGATCGACATGGCCTCGCCGAACATGAACCTGCGCGATCCGACCCTGTACCGCATCCGCCACGGCGTGATCCATCACCAGACCGGTGAGGCGTGGTGCATGTACCCGATGTACGACTTCACGCACCCGATTTCCGATGCGCTGGAAGGCATCACGCACTCGATCTGCACACTCGAGTTCGAGGACCATCGCCCCCTGTACGACTGGGTGCTGGACAACATCTCGGTACCGTGCCACCCGCAGCAGATCGAATTCTCGCGCCTGAACCTGCAGTACACGGTCATGAGCAAGCGCAAGCTGACCTCGCTGGTCAGTGATGGCCATGTCGATGGCTGGGATGACCCGCGTATGCCGACCATCGCCGGCCTGCGCCGTCGCGGTTTTACACCTGCATCGCTGCGCGATTTTTGTGATCGCATCGGTGTCAGCAGGTCCGATAACCTGGTCGAGATGGGGCTGCTGGAAAACTGCATCCGCGAAGATCTGAATGCCCATGCGCCACGTCGCATGGCCGTGTTGCACCCGCTCAAGATCGTTATCACGACCTACCCGGAAGGGCAGGTCGAGGAACTGGACACGGCCAACCATCCCCAGGACGAGGCATTCGGTACACGGAAGATACCGTTCAGCCGCGAGCTGTATATCGATCAGCATGATTTCATGGAAGAGGCGCCGAACAAGAAGTTCAAGCGCCTGGTGGCGGGAGGCGAGGTGCGGCTGCGCAACGCCTATGTGATCAAGTGTGAAGAGGTCATCAAGAATCCGGATGGCGATATTATCGAACTGCACTGCAGCCATGACCCGGCCACGCTCGGTGCCAACCCGGAAGGGCGCAAGGTCAAGGGCGTGATCCACTGGGTGTCGGCGCCGCATGCGCTGGATGCCGAAGTGCGCCTGTATGACCGGCTGTTTACCCACCCGACGCCGGACACTGCGAAAGCCGGCCAGGACTTCACGGCGCACCTGAACCCGGAGTCACTGAAGACCCTGACCGCTTGCAAACTGGAGGCCTCGCTGACCGGGGCGAGCCCGGGTGATCGTTTCCAGTTCGAGCGGGAAGGCTACTTCTGCCTCGACGAGGCGCATATCCACGGCAATACGCCGGTGTTCAACCGTACCGTGACGCTGCGCGATACGTGGGCGAAGATCGAGGCCCAGCAGAAAGCCTGACAGCTTTATTTACCCAGGTTGACGGCCAGATGTTGTGCCAGTCGGCGCCGGAAATCTTCCGCTTCCAGCGGGATCAGCGTGTCTATTGTTATGGTATGGCGTCGCTCGTCGGGCGTGAGTGCCTCCGCGCTTTGTAACTGGTGTTCCAGCACCGCAAGGTCGGCTTCCGAGGCGTCATGGTTACGCGCTGCCCGCTCGACAATGCGCTGCCTGAGAACAGCCTCCGGTGCGGTAAATTCGAGTATGACGAAGCGCACCCCGAGCTGTTCGGCCAGCGCCGCGAACAACTGACGCTGGGCGCGCTTCAGGAATGTGGCATCGACAATGGCCGGGTAACCGGTGCTGATGATCGTGCCGGCCAGTTCCCGCAAACGCTCGTAAGTACGCACGGAGGCATCACGGCTGTAGATACCGCCCTCGATCCCGGACGCCGTTCTCGCGGTGGCCTCGAGCCCGAACAGGCGCTTGCGTTCGATATCCGAGCGAATACGCACGGCCGGCAACTGTTCGAGGATAGCCTGGCTGAAGTAGGTCTTGCCCGAACCGGACAGGCCATGGTTGATAAACAGCACAGGCTGTCGCTCGTGCGTATAAGCTTCGGCCAGCGTGATATAGGAGCGGTACTCGGCGAGAATGTCTTGTTTCTCTTGATCACCGAGGCCTTCCTGGCTGGCGCGGATACAATCGACCTTGGCCCGCACCATGGCCCGGTATACAAGGAAATAGCGCAGCAGGGCCAGGCCGGCGTAGTCGCCGGTCAGTTCCAGGTAGTGATTCAGGAAAGCCCAGGCAAAGTCACGGCGCCGGCGGTCTTCCAGGTCCATCATGGTGAAGGCGATCTCGCTCATGACATCGATCCAGCGGAAATCATCATTGAATTCGATGCAGTCAAATACCTGTGGCGTATCATCCAGCAGGGCGATATTGCGCA
>JASFJH010000149.1:0-5619 GCA_050122215.1 Granulosicoccaceae bacterium
ACCCGAACATGTCCGGTTAGCAGAGATGATTGCCCGGCAACTCGCCATCGCCATCCATCGTGAACAGTTGTTGCTGGACCAGAAGAAATATGCCCGTGCCTTGAAGGCCCTGAGTGCCTGTAACGAAGTCATGATGTATGCCAGCAATGAAGACGAATTGCTGCGCGAGGTATGCAAGGTGATCGTCCGGGAGGAAGGCTATCTTGGTGCCTGGGTTGCCTACAAGGGTGAAGATGTTTACCAGTCCCTGACCCCGAGGGCTGTCGCCGGCGTTGACCTTGAATCTCTGTTACTGGTTGAGTACACCTGGAACGTGAACGATCCGAAGTGTGGCATGATGCCGCCCGGACAGGCCGTCCGGAGCGGGCAGCCCGCGATTGTACGTGATGTAGATCATGAAAAAGAATGCGAGTGTTGTCGTCTCCTGGCAAAAGATGTGGGCTTTCAATCAGTACTGGCATTACCCCTCGTATTTGAAAATGAACTAAGTGGTGTACTGACCATTTATGCCGCTGGGGTCAATGCCTTTGGCGAGCAAGAAATCTTGCAGCTCAATAACATGGCCAGGAACCTCGTCTATGGCATTGTCTCGCTACGCATGCGTACAGAGAAACAAAATGCCATGAAGGCACTGCGACGCAGCGAGCACAACCTGCGTAATGTTATTAACCATGAAGCCGACGGTGTCATGGTGCTGGACGACGATAACACCATCAAGTTTGTTAACCCGGCACTGGAGAAGTTGCTCGGTAAAAATTCAAAGGAACTCGTGGGCACCGATTTCGGCTTCCCCCTCACCAGTGATGAGTCATCACAGATAGAGCTCATTAATCAAGCCAGTATGCCGACCCAGTGTGAAATGCGCATGACCGAGGCGGACTGGGAGGAAAAGCCCGCACGCATTGTCACCATGCACGATCTCAGTGAGCGTATCAGGCTGGAGCAGGAGCGCGAGGAACATGCAAAACGACAGCAGCTCATGCTGGTTGAGACCATTACCGCGATGTCGAACGCAATGGCATCCCGTGACCCCTATACGGCTGCCCACATGGAACGCGTATCCGGCCTGAGTGTGGCGATCGCCGAACAATTAGAACTGGAAGCAGATCGTATAGAGGGCATTCGCCTGGGCGGGATTATTCATGACATCGGCAAACTGTATGTCCCCGCCGAGATCCTGAACCGCCCGGGCCGCCTCTCACCGGCAGAGTTCGACATCATCAGGTCGCATGCCCAGGTGGGTTATGACATCATCAAGGGCGTACCCTTTACCTGGCCGGTGGCGGAGATGGTGTATCAACACCATGAGCGTATCGATGGTTCCGGTTATCCAAACGGTTTGAAGGGCGATGAAATCACACTTGAGGCGAGGATACTGGCCGTGGCCGATGTGGTCGAGGCCATGTCGTCCCATCGACCGTACCGGCCCTCGCTGGGTATGCAACCGGCAATCGAGGAAATCAGGAAAAATCGCGGCGTGTATTACGACGCGGAGGTCGTTGACGCCTGTATCGAGGTTGTCAACTCCGGGGGTTTCCAGCTGTAAAAAACACAACGCGTGTTCCCGCCAACAGGGAAAGTGACGGGTAAGCTGCCCGGGAAGGCGAAAGGAGAGTGTCGGCAATGAGACTGCAGCACAAGCTGACCATCAACATGTTGTTGATTGGCCTGGTCCCGACATTGATCCTCGCGGCAAGCGCAGCCTGGCTGGCCGAAGATTTCCTGCTAAAACACATCAACGAACAGCTGCAATATGTCACTACAGAAACATCGCGCGATATCAGCACGCTATTGCGCAGTTATGTGCGCGAAACGCGCCATCTCGCCGACAACCCGCAGCTTGTCGAACATGTCAGACGGGCCAACAAGCACTATGTCGATAACCCGCAACAAGCCATGCAAACAGCACAGCTGGTCGATGCGAACTGGATCGCCGCAAGTGGTGATGTGCCACTGGCAAAAACGATTGCCGGCAACAACTTGTCGACATTTCTGCAAGCCTACCAGCAGCAGTACCCGGATCGTTATGGTGAAATGTTTGTCACCGATGTGCATGGCTACGCAGTGGCTATGACCAGAACATTGAGTGACTACTACCAGGCCGATGAACAATGGTGGTATGACAGCTATAACAGTGGCCAGGTCTTTATCGATGATCGAGGCTATGACACGAGTGCAAACGCCGTGGTGGTCGGCATCGTCATGCCGGTACGTGACGGGCAGCAGCTTATCGGCATGCTGAAGATCAGTTTCAGCCTTCAGGGTGTTATCGGCACTGTCGCTGAACACACGCCAGAGTCGAACGACCGCCTCATGATCGTGCGTGATGATGGCACTGTATTGTATACCAACAGGGGCGAAGCACATCATACCGAGATGAACCCCGCCATCTATGCCCATTTGAATGATTCCACTATTGTGCCATTCAACGAAAATGGTCGTGACGTACTTTCCTCCCAGGCCAGGGTCGAGGCACCCTATCCCTTCATGAGCCGCAGTCTCGATGCGCAGGGCGTGAACAGCGAGTCCTGGCAACCCCGTGACTGGCATGTCATGTTGCATGCGGACCTGGAAACCGCCTATATGCCGATCAGGCGGTTTCATGGCATAGCCGGGTTGCTGGTGCTGATGATCCTCGGTGCGGTACTTGTCGGTGGCCTGCGCCTGGGGCAAGTGTTGTCTGCACCACTCCAGAAATTGCAAAGCGGTATCGCACGGGTCAGGCATGGCGCACTGCACCACCGAGTCGATACCTCCGCGGGAGGTGAAATCGGTGCGCTGGCAAATGACTTTAACGATATGACCGCGGAGCTGGAAAAAACCCTGACATCACGCGATGTCCTGAAACGCGAGATTCGATTACGTAAAACGGTCGAGACCAGCCTGCGTGAAAGCGAACAGCGTTTTCGCGCCACCTTCGAGCAGGCGGCGGTGGGTATCGCGCATGTCGGCCTCGATGGGTGCTGGCTACGGGTCAACCAGCGCCTGTGTGAGATCATTGGATACAGCGAGGAAGAGCTGCTGGAAAAAACCTTCCAGGATATTACCTATCCTGATGATCTTGATGCGGACCTCGTCCATGTTCAGCAACTGCTGGAAGGCAAGGCAGAAAATTACACGCTGGAAAAGCGTTATATACGCAAGCAGGGTTCGATAGTCTGGGTCAATCTGACGGTAGCCATGGCACATAAGCCTGACGGCAGCCCCGACTACTTTATTTCCGTTATCGAGGACATTGACGAGAAAAAATACCTGCAAGAAAACCTGCAGAGCATGAACGAACGACTTGAGCAACGGGTGAGCGAACGCACGGCCGAGTTATCCGCCAGCAAGCAACGCGTCGAACATACCCTGCAAAAACTCTACCAGGCCGAGCAACAGATGTTGCAGGCGGAGAAAATGGCCGCGATGGGGACCTTCGCTGCCGGTATTGCCCATGAACTCAACAACCCGCTGACCGGTGTACTGAATTATGTGCAGTACACACGTGACAACATTGACGACAAGAAGTTAAGAAATTACCTCGACAAGGCCGAGCACAATACCCTGCGTGCCACAAAGGTCATACAGAACATGCTGAACTATTCCCGGCAATCGCAGGCTGAAATACAAGACACAGACATCGCCACGACAATTGAACAAGCGGTGGAGATCATGCGTCCCGAACTCAACAAGGAGCATATCGATATCAAACTGGATCTGCAGCAGACATTGCCTTCGATCAGGGCCAACATTGATACCCTGCAGCAGATATTTATCAACCTGATGGCCAATGCGCGTGATGCCATGGAGCAACAGGCGGATAAACGTATTGCTATTCGTGCAGGTGAAGAAGATGGTTTTATACAGGTTTCGATTACCGATAACGGTAGCGGCATCCCTGAAAATATCAGCAATCAGATATTTGATCCGTTTTTTACCACGAAGGCACCCGGTAAAGGCACCGGGCTCGGCCTGGCCTTGTGCCAACGTATTATCAGTAATCTCGGTGGCTCGATTAGCTACCACAGCGAGGAAGGCAGGGGCACTACATTTGATCTGTACATCCCCTTACAAAAAATGGTTAGCGAGGAGATAAGCGATAATGCAACAAATACTGGTTATTGATGATGACGAGTCGGTCCGCGATGCGATTAGCCTGGCACTTGAAAAGGAAGGCTATGCCATCGCAACGGCCGTGGACGGTGAGCAGGGCCTGTCAATCGCGCAAGACAGCAGGCCGGATCTCGTCTTTCTGGATATCCGCATGCCGGGTATTGACGGTGTGGAGACGATGCGTCGTCTGTGTCACATATACCCCGATTTGAATATTTATATCGTCACGGCATTTTACGATGATTATCTGAAACCCCTCGCCGAGCTGTCGGAGGATGGCTTTGATTTTGAAATCGTGCAGAAGCCGGTCGGGGCCGATCAGCTCCGCCAGCTTGCCAGCGGTGCTCTGCGTGGCCCGGGTATTGCGTAACGGTCACCGTATCAAGGATGAAAAATATGGAACAGCCTTATAACTTGAAGTTGTTTGTGGCAGGTGCCAACAGCAAGGCGCAGCAAATTCACAAAGTTCTTGAAGAAGCCCTGACGCGTGTCCTGAACGGCCACTACGATCTGGAACTCGTTGATGTGCTGCTTAACCCGGACAGGGCCAGGCAATTCGGCGTGTTTGCGACGCCGACCCTGATCAGGGACGTGCCCGAACCGCTGCGCCGCGTCGTCGGCAAGCTCGATGATCCGGACAGCGTGGCCATGGCGGTTGAGTTAGTCAGGCAATAGGCGTTGTGTTGGTGGCAGCCTGCGTGCATCTCGCTGTGCAATGCCTTCGTCGGGGTAAGTAACTGGCGTGCCAGCCAAATTCCACTACAATAGCGCCCCATGCAGATTCATGACACATACGATGTGATAGTCATCGGTGGCGGCCACGCCGGCACCGAGGCCGCGCTTGCTGCGGCACGCATGGGCGCGCGCACGCTGCTGCTGACACATAACATCGATACCCTCGGCCAGATGAGCTGTAACCCGGCGATCGGCGGCATCGGCAAGGGCCACCTCGTCAAAGAGGTCGATGCGCTCGGCGGGCTCATGGCGCATGCCACGGATCAGGCCGGTATCCAGTTCCGTATCCTCAACGCGCGCAAGGGCCCTGCCGTGCGTGCCACGCGCGCGCAGGCGGATCGCGCCCTGTACAAGCAGGCCGTGCGCGCCGCACTCGAGACCCAGCCGAACCTGTCCCTGTTCCAGCAGGCGGTCGAAGACCTGATCGTCGAGGGCGAGCGCGTCACCGGTGTCGTCACGCAAATGGGCCTGAAATTCGCCGCGCGGGCCGTCGTACTCACGGTCGGCACCTTCCTCGGTGGCCGCATCCATATCGGCGAGGCCAATTACCAGGGTGGCCGAGCCGGTGATCCCCCGGCGAATGCACTCGCGGCGCGCCTGCGCGAACTGCCATTGCGCGTCGAACGTCTGAAGACCGGCACGCCGCCACGCATCGATGCGCGCAGCATCGACTTCCACGAACTGCAGGCGCAACCCGGCGATGACCCCGTGCCCGTGTTCTCGTTCATGGGCAGCGCCGACGAACATCCCGAGCAGGTCAGTTGCCATATCACCTACACGAATGCGCGC
>JASFJH010000150.1:0-5579 GCA_050122215.1 Granulosicoccaceae bacterium
TTATGCACCGCCAGCCCGAGCAGACCGAGCAACTCCTGTACGCGTTGCGGGTTGGCAGCGGTGATGAAAGGCGTTTGCATCTGCCAACCGCGGTCATCGCGCAGCAGGACGATTGGCCGACCGTTGCCACGCGAGATACGGATCTGCGACACGCTGGCCGGCTCCAGGTTTGTCAGTTTTGTCTTGTCGGGGGCCTGCTGGCCCGGTTCGAGCCAGACGAACAGCACGAGCAGACCGATCACGGTGAGCAGCAACAGGTTGGTCAGGGTGCGCTTGTTCATGGTCTCAGGCGCGGCGGCGACGCCACCAGATCAACACGCCGGTGCCGAGCAGCGCGAGCGGTACCACGAGCAAAAAGCCCAGCCCGATCGCGCCCTGGGATGTCCTCGACAGTGCCAGCGAACGGTCCGGCGTGGTGCGTGCCGGGATATCGATCAGGTTGTCATCGCGGCTGAGCCAGTTGAACACGTTCAGGCCGAGGTCGAGGTTGCCGGCATTACCAAGGTAGGCGTTCGACAGGAAGTCGCCATCGCCGATCACGACCAGGCGTTGTTCGCTTCCGGCCTCGGTATCCTTGCCGCTGCGCTCCCGCGTCAACGCGGCACCGAGCGTCAGCGGCCCGGGGATATCCTCACCGGCATCGAGTGCGAGCGCACCCGTCATCTCGCCGGTTTCCATCCAGCTGTTGGCGGCCGTGATCAGCAGTGGCTGCACCTGCCAGTCACTGCCCTCGATGATCTCCATGCCGACGGCCTGCGGGTACAGCGTGACGTTTGCGAACTGGTCCGTGATCGGGTGCAGCGCGTATTCACCGATCAGGGTAAAGCGCGGATCCTGGATGCCGAGCAGTTGCGTGGTCGGGTCGACGATCATGCCGGGATGGAACTCGATACCGAGGCGTTCGGCGAGGCCATCGAGGCCGTGCGTGCTGCCCGGTTCGGCCAGCCACAGCAGGTTACCGCCGGCATCGAGATATCTGTTAAGCAGCGTAGCCTCGCCCGGCAGGAGATCGACCTGCGGGCTGGCAATCACAAGCACGGATGTGTTGTCCGGGATCGACGGTGAGGTGGCCAAGTTCAGGGGCTGCACGCGAAAGCCCTTTGCCTCGAGTTGTTTGCCGAAATCACCGAGGTCGTGATTGGCGCGGCCGGTCGGGAGGCGTTCCCCATGGCCGGCAAGGAATACGACAAAACGTTCGCCGCTGCGCGCCATGCGTTGCAGGGCATTGCTCAGACTCTGCTCGCTGAGTTGCTGCACGTGCTCACTGCGGCCCTTGTAGCTGATGACGATCTCGCCTTCGCTGCGGATACCGAGATCGCGGGTCAGTTGCGGTTCGAGTTCCGGGTTGACGAACTCGAGGGTGATATCCGGCTTCGCCTTGCGGTAGCGTTCGACCATATCCGTGATGTGCGTGCGCAGTTGTGCGGCGGTGGCATCTTCATGCGCAAAGGCACGCAGCCGTACCGGTGCGTCGAGTGTGCCGAGCAGGTTGATGCTCGCCGCCGACAGCGTGTTGCGGCCACTCGCGGTCATGTCCTTGCTGGCATGGTAACGCGTCGCGAGCGTGGCAATGAGCCCGATGGCGACGGCAAACAGTACGTAGAAAATCACGTTCTGGATACGTAGCTGGCGTTTGCTTTTTGTTGTTACGCGCATCGTGGTCAGTGTTGCAGTCTGAAGTTATCGAGCCGCCGGACGGTCAGTATCAGGCAACCGCCGATCAGTAACAGGAAGTACATCACATCGCGCGTATCGATAATGCCTTTCAACAGTCGCATGAAGTGTTCGCGGATCGACAGGTAGGAGAACAGGCCGCTGACCTGGTCGGCCTGGCCGGCGCTGCTGCCCCAGTCGATGACCCATAACAGCAGCAGCACGAGCAGGGTCGTGATCGCGGCGATGATCGGCTGTGCGGTCAGCGAGGACATGAGTGTGCCGATCGCGGCATAGCTGGCCAGCATGAGTAACAGCCCGAGCATGGCGGTGAACAACAGGCCCATGTCGAGTGCACCACCGGCCAGCAGCGACAGCGGCATGAGCAGGATCAACAGCCATTGCACGACAAGAAAACCGAGCAGGCCAAGATACTTGCCGAGCACGATGTCGCGCATCGCTACCGGTGCCGAGAACAACAGCGCCAGCGTGCGGTGGCGGCGTTCGTCGGCGATCAGGCGCATGCTCAGCAGCGGCGTGAAGATCATGAGCACAAACGAGGCCGAGTCGGCAAGCGGCGCGATGATGATCGCGGTCACGCCCGGCGCATCCTCTATTGCGGCAATGCGCGGCTGCAGTTGCAGGAACAGTTCCATTTGCACGAGGAACAGCCAGGCGAGAATAAAGCTGACCACGGCGAGGATGCTCCAGGCCAGCGGTGACAGGAACAGGCTGCGCAGTTCACGCATGGCGATGGTCAGCATGCTCATGCCGCGGCCTCCTGCAGCGCTTCACCCGCAGTGATGTCGATAAATATCTGTTCGAGAGAACGGCGCTCGGCGAGCAGTTCGAGCAGGCCCCAGTCGTTGTCGATGGCCGCCCGCGCGACGTCGGCGCTGTCCATGCTGCCGAACAGGCGGAAACCGTCTTCGAGCTGCTCGACGCGCTCGACACCCGGCAGCGCCATCAGGTTATGGCCGGCCGGTACGTGCCGCAGGCGCAGACGCAGGCTGTCGATCCGGGTCTCGTCGTTCAGGTTCGCCATCGAATCGGACAGTGCGAGTTCGCCACGGTTGATGATGATGACGCGATCGCAGGTGGTCTGTACCTCGGGCAGGATATGCGTCGACAGCAGCACGCTGTGTTCATCGCCGAGTTCGCGGATGAGGGTGCGGATTTCGCGGATCTGGATCGGATCGAGGCCGACCGTCGGCTCGTCCAGGATCACGACCTCGGGCGTGTGAATAATCGCCTGGGCGATACCGACGCGCTGCTGGTAGCCCTTCGACAGGTTGCCGATCAACCTCCGCCCGACCTGCTCGAGCCCGCAGCGCTGCCTGGCGCGTTTGAGCGCCGCCGCCAGTGCCGGGCGGCGGATGTGTTGCAACTGCGCGCAGTAGCGCAGGTATTCATCGACGGTCAGGTCCGGGTACAGCGGCGGTTGTTCCGGCAGGTAGCCGAGCGAGCGCTTCGCGCCGAGCGGGTCATCGAGGATGTCACGGCCGTTGATGATGACCCGGCCACTGCTCGGGGACAGGCTGCCGCCGAGGATTTGCATGGTGGTGGATTTGCCGGCGCCGTTCGGGCCGAGAAAACCGAGCACCTCGCCGCGTTGCAGTTCGAAACTGATATCGCGCACCGCCTCGATCGGGCCGTAATGGCGGCTCAGGCCTTCAACCTTGATAAGCACATCCTGACTCATAGGGTGGTATTATTCTTTAATTAGGGCAGGATTGCCAAGGGTGTTATCGGCCAGGGCATTGGCACCGGGATTAACGGTTGCGGAACGAAGTAATGATACGTGAACAAAGCCAGGCCTTTTGCGCCACCTTGGGATTTAACAGTTACCGCCGTAATTGTTGTCTGGCTATATTCGAGCTTGATCCCGGGCGCGATCAGCCGCTTGCCGAAGCCTTGCAGGCTGCCGTGATCCGTCCCCATATCGATGCGATTGTCGATGCGTTTTATGTCCACCTGATGGCGCACGATGTCTATAAAAGCTTTCTCGAAAACGGCGAGCTTGTCGAGGGGCTGAAAGCCAGCCAACGGGCCTACCTGCTCAATTTCGGGGTGGATTTTGCCAGTGAACGTTATTTCGAAGAGCGTTTACGCGTGGGCATGGCGCACAAGCGGGTTGGCCTGCCGGTGACCCTGTACCAGGGGGCCTATCGCAAGCTCATGCAAATCCTGATCGATACTATCCCTGCTGATATCGATAGTTATGGTTGTCAACGCAGGCAGCTGGAGTCATTCATCAGCCGCATGACCGCGTTTGATATGTCGCTGGCGATCGAAACCTATCACCTCGAGCAGATTCAGGATCTGGAACAATCGCTGGCTCAACTGCGTACTGAAGGTGCTGCATTACGTGACCAGGTAAGCATCGATACGCTGACCGGCGTGTATAGCCGTGGCCATATTCTCAAGGTGTTTTCCCGGGGGGTTGAGTATGCCCGGCAAAAAAACAAGAATCTGGGCGTGGCCATGGTAGACCTGGATCGCTTCAAACAGATCAACGATAACTACGGCCATATCACGGGTGACAAGGTACTCAAGCAGGTCGGCAAGCGCATGCAACACGTCCTGCGTGATACGGATTTTGTCGGTCGCTATGGTGGTGAAGAGTTTATGCTGGTGTTATGCAACACGGATCTGGCGGTTGCAGAAAAAATCATCGAGCGGCTGCGTGTGCACATTGCCAGCACGCCGATAAAAATTAATGATGACACGAGTCTCAATATTACGCTGAGTGCAGGGGTAACGGAATTGCGTGAAGGGGATACGGACACATCGGTTATCCAGCGCGCCGACAAGGCCCTGTATGAGGCCAAGCGCTCCGGGCGCAACATCGTTATAGTCAAATAAGCATGTTTCTCGGTATTGATACAGGTGGCACGTTCACCGATTTTGTTTTGTATGACGGTGAGAAACTGCGTGTGCACAAGGTATTGTCGACCCCGCAGGCCCCGGAACAGGCGATCCTGCAGGGCATCGCTGAACTCGGCATTACCCCCGATGCCTCGTTACAGATTGTGCATGGCTCGACCGTCGCCACCAACGCCGTGCTCGAGGGCAAGGGTGTGCGCACGGCCTATATCGGCAACCACGGCCTGGGCGATGTGTTGCTGATCGGCCGTCAGGCGCGGCGCGAACTGTACAACCTGCAACCGGCGCCGTTACGCTTACCCGTTGAACGTGAACTGTGCCTTGAAACCGGCGGCCGCCTTGCCGCCGATGGCAGTGTCGTCGAGCCGTTGAGCGACGATGACCTGGCCGGGCTACGCGCGCAATTACAGCGCCTCAAGCCCGATGCCGTGGCCATTAACCTGTTGTTTTCGTTTCTCGATGACCGTTTTGAACGTGCCATCGAGGACATTGTCCCTGACGGTATGTTTGTCTCGCGTTCCTCCAGCATCCTGCCCGAATACCGCGAGTACGAGCGTGGCATGACCACCTGGCTGAATGCTTATGTTGGCCCGCTCGTACAGGGCTATCTCGAGCGCCTGCAACACGGTATCGGTGAGGCAAGGCTGGCCATCATGCACAGTGCCGGCGGCACGATGCGTGCCGACGAGGCCGGCAGGCGCGCGGTGCAGTTGCTGTTGTCCGGCCCGGCCGGCGGTCTGGCCGGGGCGCGGCATGTCGGCGCGGCAGCCGGACGGGAGCGCCTGCTGACCTTCGATATGGGCGGCACCTCGACCGATGTGGCGCTGATCGATGGCGAGATCCAGCTCACGGGTGATGCGCATATCAACGAGTTGCCCGTGTCCGTGCCGATGGTCGATATGCACACGATTGGCGCCGGCGGCGGCTCGATCGCCAGCGTCGATGCGGGTGGCCTGTTGCAGGTCGGGCCGGCCTCCGCCGGGGCCGATCCGGGGCCGGCCTGTTACGGCCGTGGTGGTACACAGGCCACGGTGACGGAT
>JASFJH010000151.1:0-5575 GCA_050122215.1 Granulosicoccaceae bacterium
GAAAGCCTACAGGTTGCTCGGCCTGCAGGATCTGGCCGACGATTCACTGCGGGTACTGCGCCTGAACTACCCGGACCACCCGGAAATCGCCCGCATCGAGGCCATACCGGTCGCGCAATAAACATAAAAAAACGCCGCAAACGCGGCGTTTTTTTATACCGCAGGCGGTTTAATCAGATTGCGTCGCGGCCAGTCTCACCGGTACGGATCCTCACCACCTGTTCAACCGCGGTGACAAAAATCTTGCCGTCACCGATCTTGCCGGTACGGGCTGCCTCGGTAATCGTTTCGATACAGCGTTCCACCTGATCCTCGGCGACCACGAGTTCGAGTTTGACCTTGGGCAGGAAATCCACGACATACTCGGCACCACGGTAGAGTTCGGTGTGACCTTTCTGTCGCCCGAACCCCTTGACCTCGATCGCCGTCATGCCGGTAATACCGATCTCGGAAAGCGCTTCCCTGACATCATCTAGTTTGAACGGTTTTATGATTGCTTCTACTTTTTTCATACTCTTCTCCACCCAACTGTACTGTTAGCGTAAACCATCTGCACGCAAATGTGCACCTCCGGCGGCCTGGTTATTTGCGACGGGTTGGCCCGTCACAACGTGTGCTCCGGTAACCCGAGGTGATCGGGTAACGCCGATCCCGGCCGAAGGCGCGCCGCGTGATGCGCACGCCCGGTGGTGCCTGGCGACGCTTGTACTCATTGCGGTCGACCATGCGGATGACCCGTGCCACCGTGTCCTGATCAAAGCCGGCGGCAACAATCTCCTCGAGAGAGTGATCCTGCTCGACATACATCTCCAGGATCGGATCGAGCACCTCGTACGGCGGCAGACTGTCGATGTCCTTCTGGTCCGGTGCCAGCTCGGCGCTCGGCGGCCGTTCAATCACGCGCTGCGGGATAATTTCCTTATCGCGGTTAACATATCTGGCAATACGGTACACGAGCAATTTCGGGACATCCTTGAGCACATCAAAACCACCGGCCATATCACCGTACAGGGTTGCATAACCGACCGACATCTCACTCTTGTTGCCCGTGGTCAATACGATATTGCGTTTCTTGTTGGCCACGGCCATGAGGATCACACCGCGGCAACGCGCCTGGATATTCTCCTCCGTGGTGTCGACCGGCAGACCCTCGAACAACGGCGCCAGGCTTTCCAGAAACGAGCTGAAGTTGTGCTCGATCGGGATGATATGGAACGCGACACCCAGTCTCTCCGCCTGGAGACGCGCATCTTCGATACTCATGTCCGCGGTATACCGCGACGGCATGGAGATGCCGGTGATACGTTCCGCCCCGATCGCATCTGCCGCAATGGCCAGCGTCAGGGCAGAATCTATGCCGCCGGACAGGCCGATCACGACGCCGGCGAAACCGTTCTTGTTGACGTAATCGCGCACGCCGGTGACGAGCGCCCCATAGGCACTGGCCTCGTCCGACTCGACCGGCGCGATCAAGGCCGGTTTCGGCACTACCGTGTCAGTCACATCGAGTTCCACGAGATACAGCTCTTCCTGCCAGGCCGGGGCATGCTGGGTCACCTTGCCCTGCGCATCCACCACGAAGGATCCACCGTCGAACACGAGTTCGTCCTGGCCGCCAACGAGGTTCACGTAGATGACGGGGAGGTTGTTGTCACGCGCCCGCTCACCGACCACGGCCTCACGTTCGCCACGCTTTTGGAGATGATAGGGCGAGGCATTCAGGTTCACGACCAACTGCGCACCGGCAGCCTTTGCCTGCGCGACCGGTTCAGGCGACCAGATATCCTCACAGATCGTGATACCGACCGGCACGCCTTTGATATCGGCAATGCAGGCGGCAGGCTTCCCGGCAACAAAGTAACGCATTTCGTCGAACACGCTGTAGTTCGGCAGGTGCTGCTTGTGACAGGTCGTGATGATCTGCCCGTCACGGATCAGGCTGGCGGCGTTATACAGGCCACCACTTTCCTCCAGCGGGTAGCCGACAATAACGTCGATACCCTGAATGTCGCGCTTGAGGCGCTCCAGGCCGTGAAGGCTCGCGAATATCAGGCCGGGGCGCAGTAACAGGTCTTCCGGGGGATAGCCGGTCAGACTGAGTTCGGGAAACACGACCGCATCCGCGGCCAGCTCGTCCCGGGCACGCGCGGTCGCCGCAAGGATACGATCGGTATTGCCCTCGACATCACCGACGACCAGGTCCAACTGGGCCATGACGATACGTAGACGGTCTGCCATGTCTCCCTCCCGGGCTGTTCAGGTTTATACGCCGATCACTTCAAGCATGCGTGCGCCGATCTCGGCAGGTGAACGCGCAATGCCGACACCGGCTGCCTCGAGTGCAGCGAATTTTTCCGCCGCCGTGCCCTTGCCGCCGGCGATGATCGCCCCGGCATGGCCCATACGTTTGCCCGGCGGTGCCGTGACACCGGCAATATAGGCCACCACCGGTTTGCTCACATGGCTCTTGATGAATTCAGCGGCGGCTTCTTCTGCCGTGCCACCAATCTCGCCGACCATGACAATGCCCTGCGTCTGCGGATCGGTTTCGAAATGCGCCAGGCAGTCGATGAAGTCCATGCCGTGAATCGGATCACCCCCGATACCGATACAGGTACTCTGGCCAAGACCGTTTTGCGTGGTCTGGTGCACAGCTTCATACGTGAGGGTACCGGAACGCGACACGATACCAATCTTGCCGGGCTGGTGGATGAAGCCGGGCATGATGCCAATCTTGCACTCGCCCGGCGTGATAATGCCCGGGCAATTCGGGCCAATCAGGCGGGCATCGTAATGTGCCAGGGCGGCCTTGACCTTGAGCATATCGAGCACCGGGATGCCCTCGGTAATGCAGGCAATCACTTCGATGCCGGCATCGGCCGCCTCGAGGATGGCATCGGCGGCAAATGCCGCCGGCACATAAATCATGGTTGCATTTGCGCCGGTCTCGCGTACCGCCTCGCGCACCGTATTAAAGACGAGGCGCTCGAGGTGCATCTGGCCGCCCTTGCCCGGTGTCACACCGCCGACCAGTTGTGTGCCATAGGCAATCGCCTGCTCGGCATGGAAGCTGCCCTGCTTGCCGGTAAACCCCTGGACGATGACCTTCGTGTGCTTGTTGACGAGGATACTCATGCGGCAGCCCCTGCAGCGGCGACTGCCTTTGTGGCCGCATCATCCAGATCCGTGGCAGTGATGATCGCCAGCCCGCTTTCCTCGAGCAACCGGCGGCCCTGCTCGACATTCGTGCCCTCGAGTCGCACCACGACCGGGATGCCGATGCCGACTTCGCGCACCGCGGCAATCACGCCCTCGGCGATCAGGTCACAACGCACGATGCCACCGAAAATATTGACGAGGATAGCCCGCACCTTCTCATCCGACAGGATCAGCTTGAAGGCCTCGGCGACTTTCTCGACATTCGTGCCACCGCCGACATCGAGGAAGTTGGCCGGCTCGCCGCCATGCAGCTTGATTATGTCCATGGTCGCCATCGCCAGGCCGGCACCGTTGACCATGCAGGCGATATTGCCGTCGAGGCTGATGTAGTTGAGACCAAACTGCGCGGCGTGATGCTCCTTTTCATCTTCCTGGGTCGCGTCACGCAATGACGTGATATCGGCATGCCGGTACAGCGCGTTGTCATCGAAAGTGATCTTCGCATCGAGCGCCATGAGCGCATTGTCGGCGGTGACGATCAGCGGGTTGATCTCGACCAGGCTCGCGTCCTTCTCGCAAAACAGGCGGTACAGGCCGTGCATGATCCGGCCGAGTGCCTTGATCTGCTCGCCGCCCAGGCCGAGGCCGAAACCAAGTTCGCGGATCTGGTAACCCTGCAGGCCGGCGACCGGATCGATCGCCACGCTCAGGATCTTGTCGGGGGTCTCGGCGGCGACGGTTTCGATATCCATGCCACCCTCGGTCGAGGCCATCATGATAATGCGCTTGCACGCGCGGTCGACAAGCATGCCAAAATACAGCTCGCGGCTGATCTGGCTGGTTTGTTCAATCAACAGGGTCTCGACGGGCTGGCCCGAGGCATCGGTCTGGTGGGTGACCAGACGGATGCCCAGCATGTCGTTGCAGACCTGCTCAAGTTCTTCAAGGCTGGCCACACGTTTCACGCCACCGGCCTTGCCGCGCCCGCCGGCATGAACCTGGGCCTTGACCATCCAGCCGTCAGGGCCGAGTTCGCGTGCCACGGCAATGGCCTCGGCAACGGTGATGGCCGGTGCGCCATTCGGTACGGGAATGCCGTAATCACGGAACAACTGCTTGGCCTGAAATTCGTGGATATTCATTTTTGTCGTTTACCCGTTCAACTGGCCGCATATTCTGGAGGAAATGGCCTTTATACGCAAAGCGCGCTACCATGCCAGCCAGTCAACCACTCCTGTTTACCATGAACCTGCTAAGACTTCTCATCATTGCCCTTGCCGTGTGGATCATTATCGTCCTGATCCGCAACGCCCGTGCCCGCAAACAGGTCAGCGACAAGCGCCCTGCGAACAAGGTGGAAAACATGGTCAGCTGCGTCCAGTGTGGACTGCATCTGCCGGAAAAAGACGCGATTCGCGACGGCGATCACTTTTTCTGCAGCGAGCAACACCGTAACGATTTCCAGGCTTGAGGCGTCTCACTCCTTACCCGGTACGCTAGACTAGGGATATGCCGATATCGACAATCACAACGGCCAGCCCGCGCCCGAATCATGATAACTGGCGGGTATTGCATTTTCTGAACCTGTACCGCATGACCCTCGCGGGTCTGTTCCTGGTGCTGGCTGTCACCGGCAGTCAATTAGCCGTGCTCGGCAGCAGTTACCCGAAACTGTTTGTCACCGTCAGCGCCGTCTATCTCGTTGCCAGCATCGTATTCAGCTTTGCGATCAAGCAGCGCTGGCTGCCCCTGCCTTTCCAGCTCTATAGCAATATAGGCACCGATATTGTCGCCACCACCTTGCTGATGCACGCCAGCGGCGGCATCGGTTCGGGGCTGGGCATGCTGCTGTTAATCAGCGTCGGTGCCGGCAGTCTCATCACCAGCCGGCAACGCGCCGTGCTGTTCGCCAGCCTGGCCTCGCTCGCGCTACTCGGTGAACAGGCATATATTAGCGCCTACCTGCAGGGAGCGGGCAATTACACGCATGCCGGGATCCTCGGCGTCACCCTGTTCGCCGGTGCGCTGCTGGCGAATACCCTGGCCAAGCGGCTGATTGAGAGTGAAGCGCTGGTCGCCAAACAAAGTGTCGATGTCGCCAACCTCGAACAACTGAATGAGTACATTATCCAGCACATGCAGACCGGTATCATGGTGGTTGATGTCGGGGATCACATCCGCCTCATGAACGAGTCGGCCTCGACGATGCTGGACACGCCGGCGGCGCACAGCGGTCGCGCCCTGCAGGAGGTCTCGGCCGATCTGCACGCGCGGCTGCAGAAGTGGCGTGACAACAATGCCTGGTCGGCAGACAAATTCCGCTCCTCGGCCACATCACCGTTTATTCAGCCACGTTTCGCGCGGCTTGGCGAGACACCGGACAGCGCCGTGCTGATCTTCCTCGAAGACATGTCGG
>JASFJH010000152.1:0-5561 GCA_050122215.1 Granulosicoccaceae bacterium
ATGACACCAAAACAGTTCAGTAACGCCATCCTGCGCTGGCATGATGCACATGGCCGGCATGACCTGCCCTGGCAGATCGATCCTACACCCTACCGGGTCTGGATCTCCGAGATCATGCTGCAACAAACCCAGGTCACCACGGTGATCCCCTACTTCGAGCGCTTCATGCGGCACCTGCCAACGATCAAGGCGCTCGCCGATGCCGATATCGACGAGGTGCTGCACCTGTGGACCGGGCTTGGCTATTACGCCCGTGCGCGCAACCTGCACATGGCGGCTCAACAACTGGTTGCACAACATGGCGGCGTTTTCCCCGGGACAATGCATGAGGTCATGGCGCTACCCGGCATTGGCCGCTCCACCGCCGGTGCGATCCTGTCGCTGGCCTGTGGCCAGTGCCAGCCGATCCTTGACGGCAATGTCAAACGCGTACTCGCCCGCGTCCACGCGATAGCAGGCTGGCCCGGCAAACGCGACGTCGAACAGCAGCTCTGGCAACTTGCCGAAAGGTACACGCCGGCACAACGCACAGCCCAGTACACGCAGGCGATCATGGATCTGGGCGCGACCCTGTGCACGCGCAGCAAACCGACCTGCGAGCAGTGTCCGGTGCAATCGGCCTGTCTTGCCCACGCGCAACAACGCATGGCCGAGTTCCCCGGCAAAAAACCGAAAAAGGTGCTGCCGGTACGTAAAACCGCGATGCTCATGCTGCGTGACGGCAACAGGGTCTTGCTGCAACAACGCCCACCGAGCGGCATCTGGGGCGGGCTGTGGAGTTTCCCGGAAACCGACCCGGCTACGGATACGCGTAGCATGCAGCAATGGTGTCGCAACACGTTACAACTGGAAATTGACAGGCCCAGGCGCTGGCCGGCAATTCGGCATACCTTCAGTCATTTTCACCTCGATATCACGCCACTTGAGGTCACTGTGCGAAATACCCTTACAGATACTGTCATGGAATCCGGCAATACGGTCTGGTATAACACCTCCCGTCCCGATGCCCGAGGCCTGGCGGCACCGGTGAAACGACTGCTCGAATCACTCCAGGCAAACAACCAGGGAGACCAACCATGACCCGCATGGTGCACTGCGTAAAACTCGGTAAACAGGCGGAAGGCCTGGATCGCCCACCCTATCCCGGTGAACTCGGCCAACGCATTTATGAAAATGTCTCCAGGGAAGCCTGGCAACAATGGATGGGACAGCAGACCATCCTTATCAATGAATATCGTATCAACGTGATCGACCCGAAGGGCCGCGAATTTCTTGAAGAGCAGATGGAAAAGTTCTTCTTCGGTGAAGGTGCCGATACGCCAGAGGCCTTCACACCACCCGGCGAGTAAAGTCTTTAAGACAGGATTACCTGGTAGTAATCAGTCGGCAGTTTGCAGTCATAAGCCTCCAGCCCCATTGTTAAATTACTGCCCACTGCCTGCTGCAAACTGATAACTATTCTTCATATTTTTTCAACACCACCCCGTCATCGCCGCAACAACTCGCCGCGCATTTCTTCACGGCATACAGTTCCTGCGGGTCACGCGCCAGCCACTCGGCAACGGGCAGGTTGTCCTGGGCACAGTCGCAACCCTTGTCATCGTAGACATACACATGTTCGAGTCCGACTTCACGCGCGGCATCATGCGCGGCCCACAGGGCCTGGCCCGGCGTCATGGGTACATCCTGCAGCTTGTAGGCCGGGAAAAATTTCGTAATATGCCAGGGGCTATCGGCTCCGAGGTGTTGTTTAATCCACTGCGCGATGCGGCGCAGTTCCTCCGGATCATCGTTGTAGCCCGGGATTACATTGGTGCGCGTCTCAACGTGGATACCCAGGCGCTGCGCGGTTTCAATCGAGCCGAGCACCTGCTCGACCTTCGCCGTCGGACAGATGGCGTGATAGAAATCATCACGCAGGCTCTTGATGTCCGAGCACAGCACATCGACATGCGGTGCCATGAGTTCGAGTGCCTCGTCGGTAACAAAACTGTTCGAGACATACACGGTGTACAGACCGGCCTCGTGGGCCAGCTTCGAGACATCGAGTACATATTCGAGCCACACCGCCGGTTCCGAGTAGGTAAAGGCGATGCCCTGCACACCGTGACGCAGCGCCGCCGCGACGATTTCCTGCGGCTCGACCCAGGCCGCAGTCGAGGCACCACGCGCCAGGTCATCGAGTGCTGACACACCCCAGGAAATCTCCAGGTTATGGCAACCGCCACAGCGGAAATTGCAGCCATAGCTGCCGATCGACATGACTTTCGTGCCGGGGCGGTAATGCCGCACCGGCTTGTCCTCGATCGGCCCCACCTCGATAGCGGACAGGATCCCCCAGGACAGGTTATACAGCGTGCCGTGGCGGTTCACATGCGCCTGGCAGAAGCCGCGCTGACCGTGCTTGATGCGGCAACGCCACAGGCACAGATTGCAGCGCGTGGTGCCATCGGCAAGTTTTTCCTGCAGACGCGTCTCGACGAGCCGGTAACCTGCTGAGTGGGCTGCTGAGGTCATGGATATCCTTTCATCAAAGCTGTAACGCGCACCCTAGAGCAGCGCAATACAGCCCGCAAGCCCTTTTTAACTCCGGCTTGTGCAGGGGCACACGCTGATCCGGCTTGACTCATGGGAGCACAGCCGCTTTAATAGCGCGCTCCCGAAATACCGGGGGCCTGCGAAAATACGGCCAGGTAGCTCAGTTGGTAGAGCAGGGGATTGAAAATCCCCGTGTCGGCGGTTCGATTCCGTCCCTGGCCACCACTTTTCCCGCTTTTCTGTTCGATATGGATTCTGACAAGATCAATCGTTGTGTCGAAGCACTCTGCCAGAATGGCTGTGATGCGGTGCGCGCGACTATTTCCAGCCTTGAAATCGGGCTGCCCGTACATGCAACCCGTGACCTGGATGCCGAAGAAAGCGCCGCTGTGCTGGGTGAGTTGAAAACCATCATGGCCGTCTATGATGACCGCGACGGCGACTACGATTAATCCAGCGGGCTAATCCAGGTATTGGGACCAGTCCTTGTGCGGGTCGCCGGAAACGAAGAAATACGGATTGAGCAGATCGTCCTTCGTGTTGTAGTAAAGGCGATGCATGGTCGTGTCAGTCACCACGCCCCCCGCTTCTTCCACCACGCACTGCGCTGCCGCGGTATCCCATTCCGAGGTCGGGCCGAGACGCGCGTATAAATCCGCCTTGCCCTCGGCAACCAGGCAGGACTTTAGCGAACTGCCCATGCTGATGATTTCGTAGTCACCTATGTTCGCGAGAAAACGATTCAGGGATTCACCACGATGCGAGCGACTGCCGGCAATCACGAGCGGACCGCTGTCGGGCAAGGGCCTGACATTGATCGGTTGCGGTTCACCACCTTTCTCCTGTTTCCACGCGCCATGCGTGCGGCAGGCAAAATAGCTGACACCACTGACCGGCACATAGACCATGCCGACCACGGCCTCGCCATTTTCAATCAAGGCGATATTCACGGTGAACTCGCCATTGCGCTTGATGAATTCCCGCGTACCGTCGAGCGGGTCAACCAGCCAGTAGGTATGCCATTGCCTGCGTTCGCTGTAGGGGATCTTTGCGGATTCTTCGGAAAGGATTGGAATGTCGGGGCTGAGCAGGGCAAGGCCGTCATCGATGATATGGTGGGCAGCGATGTCAGCCTCGGTCAGCGGCGTCATGTCATCCTTGTGCTCGATCGCGTAATCCGTCTCGTAAATGGCCAGGATCGCCTCGCCGGCCTGGCGGGCAATCGGGATAACACCTTTTAACAGTGCACAATAATCCAGCGACATAAAGTCATACTCATTGTTCGTCATGCAAGCGGTCGCGTAACAGGTACAGCGCGGCAATCGTGCGGGCCTCGGTCAGTTCAGTACTGGACAGTAATTCATCCAGCCGCGCCAATGGCCAGGGCACCACTTCGATTTCCTCGGGTTCATCGCCGTCGCGCTTTGCCGGGTACAGATCGCGTGCCAGCACAATATGCGTGCTCGAACCAAGATAACCGGGGGCCAGCGTCATGGTCCGCAACAGCTCCAGGCTGTTTGCAGCATACCCGACTTCCTCCATGATCTCACGGTTGGCTGCCTCGATCGCCGCTTCATCATCTTCAAGCCTGCCTTTCGGCAAGCCGAGCTCGTAGCGGTGGACGCCCGCGGCATATTCACGGATAAGCAGTAGCGTGTCGTCATTGAGAACCGGGATGATCAGCACTGAGCCGTTTTGTGAACCGGTGACGCGCTCATAGTTGACCGTGCGGCCATTGGAAAAACGCAGTTGCCGCTGTTCGATACTGAAGATACGCGTACGTGCAATGGTCTCGGTTTGCAAAACCTCAGGTTTTTTCCGCATGCACGCACCGACTGCTAATGATTGCCATGATCTATTGTGTAAGCTTGCGCTGTTCCAGATCTGCAATCATACCACGGGCACGTTCCTCATCGGCACGCGATAGCGCACCCTGGCTGTAGAAGCGGATTTCCGTGTTCAGGCGGCCCTCGAACCAGGCGTCGTAGTGAATGGCCCCGTTTCGCTGTTCGACCGCAAACCCCTTTTGCGCGGCCGGGCTGATATCGGCAAACCGCAGTTTGTCGGTTGCCAGCGTGACTTTCATCGATACCCGCATCGGGTAGAAGCCGTCGAGGAAACGGCGCATATACGGCCCGCTGCGCAGGCTGAAAGTACCATCGCCGTTGTAGACAAACACGCGGGTTTCCGCATCGACACACAACTGCGCGTTAGCCGAGATATCGCGCAGTTGCACGGTGGCCCCCTCGACCCGCGCGCTGGCAATATTCGCCACTCGGCTGACCTTGAGCTTGCGCACGCGGTCCGGGCGAAACACGATTTGCGCCTGACTGACCTTGTCGAGGTTGCTGTGGCACTGGCTCAGCCGCACCCAACCCTCATCGATACTTTCCTGGGTAATAACGACGCGGTTGGCATGGTGATGCACGACCTTGTCAGGCGGGTTCTCGAGGAATACCAGCTCGCCCTCATTAACCTCGTCAATCAGCGAATCTGTGTCGTCGAACAGCCACTCTTCCTGCTGCTCGGCCGTCAAGGGTTCAGCCATTGCCGACACGGTAAATAACAACGGCAGCGCACACCCCAATAACCCCATACCATGTATGTTCATAGCCACCTCCTGCACCAGGGTGCCGGTAACTGTTACTATTCACTATAGACGATAAATGGCCCGCCAACAGGGCAGTGCCTGATCCCGAAGCCAACCCGACACCGCGATATTATGCTTGACTGGCAACACATAGACACCGTCCTCCTCGATATGGATGGCACCTTGCTCGACCTGCACTTTGATACTCACTTCTGGCTGGAGCATGTGCCACTGCGTTACGCTGAAAAACATGCACTCGATCTGCATGACGCCAAACAGCAACTGTACCCACGCTTTCAACGTGTCGAAGGCACCATGGAGTGGTATTGCCTGGATTACTGGTCACGGCAACTCGGGATGGACATCGCCGAACTGAAATACGAGGTTGAACACCTGATCAGTATCCATCCGCATGTCATCGAGTTTCTCGACG
>JASFJH010000153.1:0-5526 GCA_050122215.1 Granulosicoccaceae bacterium
GAGCATCGTTGAGCCCGGTGCGCTGATCATGACCGAGACGAACGTGCCTCATGAGGAAAACATCAGTTATTTTGGCGAGGGTGACGAGGCACACATCATCTACCAGTTCAGCCTGCCACCTCTACTTCTGCATGCGATCTGGTCAGGTAATACCCGCTATCTGAATAGCTGGGCGAAATCGATCGAGGCAATGTCCATACCGGCTGGCTGTACCTTCCTGAATTTTTCGGCCTCGCACGACGGCGTCGGCATGCGTCCACTGGAGGGCCTGGTTCCGCCTGACGAGGTCAACAGCTTGCTCGAGGCGATGCGTGAACGGGGTGGCTATATTTCCATGAAACGTGATCGTGATGGTGGGGAAAGCCCGTATGAACTGAACATCAGTAATTTTGACGCGTTTCGTGATCCGCATCCCGATAACAGCCAGTGGCATATCCCGTCATTCCTGTTATCACAGATCGTGGTATTGAGCCTGCGGGGTATTCCTGCCGTGTATCTACACAGCCTGATGGCAACCCCGAACGACCATGCCGGTGTAGAGCAGACCGGTGCGACGCGCTCGATCAACCGTCGCAAGTGGGACCGGGTCGAACTCGAGGCGCGTATTGCCAACCATGAGAGCGAAACCGGACGGGTTTTCAAGACCTACAAGCACCTGTTGCGCGTGCGGCGACGTCAGCTGGCATTTCATCCCGAGGCGAAACAAAAACTCATAAATGTCGGCGAACGCCTGTTCGCCATCAAGCGGGTTGCTCCGGATGGAGACCAGGTCATTATTGCACTGTACAACTTCACCGATGAAACAACGCGCCTGTCGTTGCACAGTCTGCCCGATGATATTCGATGCTGGACAGAACTGATTGGCGAATGTGAGGTCGAGTATCACGATGAGTGGTTAACCCTGCCACCCTATGCGGCCTTCTGGTTCAGCAATTACTAAAAGTTTTAGCGATTATCTACTACTACGCGTGGTTGTGTCGGGCTATTGTCTGTCGCCACCGCATCAAGAAATTGTGTATTGAAATCGGGGATCGCGCTGAATACGCGGTTCCAGTTCGGAATGAATGGCGCATCTTTCGGATTATCCAGGAATGATTCACCGGCCTGCATGATGCTTTGGGCAAATAATTCGATACTGCACTCCTCGCTGTGTCTGTCATAGGTCAGGCCATTGATGATGGCATCGTAGTAATACTGCTCACTGCAATCCAGCGCGATACGGAAGTAGGCGGCCTTGATGGTACGAAAATCTTCGTAGCTGAACCTGATGCCTTCAGTTGCCAGTTTGCGGAACAGGGATTTCGCGATCTCACTCGCCATCTTCACCAGGCCACCTTGCTTGTCGTCGGTAGTCAGGGCCTGGTGTTTATGATCGTAATTATCAGCTATGTCGACCTGGCAAACCTGGTTACGAGCGACGTTACGATATACCTCGGATAACACGCCGACCTCAAGGCCCCAGTCGCCCGGGATGCGTAGCCGCTCGATAAAATCACGACGCATGGAAAATTCACCCGATAACGGGTAACGGAAGCTGTCCATGAACTCGAGGTAGTCGATATGACCGACGACTTTCTTCAGGGCCCGTAACATGGGCGTGACAAACAGCCGCGTCATGCGGCCACTTAAATGATCACCATTGATACGCGGGTAATAGCCTTTGCAGAATTCGAAACCGAAGGCCGGGTTGGCAACCGGGTAGAACAGGCGTGCTGGCAGGCTGCGATCGTAGGTCAGGATGTCACAGTCGTGCAGGGCAATTGCGTCGCAGTTTTCCAGTGCCAGTGCGTAGCCAAAGCAGTACCAGGCATTGCGCCCTTTGCCGGGCTGTTGTGGCGCCAGGTTCAGGGCCTGCAGTTGCTGATCCAGGCTACGCAGGCGTTTACCGTCGTTCCACAGGATGTGCGTTTGTTGTGGCAGCCCGGCAAAGAATGTCTGCGCATGCCTGAACTGTTTTTCATCGGCACAATCCAGGCCGATAATAATGTCCGAAATGTAAGTCGCCCGTGTTAGCTGCTCGATGATGTTCGTCAGCGCCGGAGCCTCGAGTTCCGAATACAGGCTTGGCAGGATCAAGGCCATGCGGTTGGTGCGCGCGAATTCATGCAACTCCGCCTCAAGTGCTTCGATCGGGCGGTTACGCAGATTATGCAGTGTCGTGATGACACCGTTCTGAAAGAAATCAGCCATGGGCAGTCCTTGTGTGGCATGGAAAATTTTCCGGTTGCTGAAGAAACTCCTGGAAAAAAGCATTCCAGCCTTCGGGTCCGGGTTGCTCAGTGATAACTGCGGGCTCAAAGTTATCCATTTGCAGGTAATTGCCATCCTTGCGGCGAATCACCACGGCAATGTCGGCTGCCTGTAACATGGGGAGATCATTTGGACTGTCACCCAGCGCCAGTGTTGATATGTCGGGCAGTCCAAAGCGGTAAAACAACTTGTTCATTTCCCGTATTGCAGCACCCTTGTCAATATCACCCATGACATGCAGGAATCGTCCACCTTGCGTCAGCGACAGGCCCTCTGTCTCGGTCAGGTGACGGAATTCGTCGAGGCGCGTAGCGCTGTCCTGCCACAGGAGTGGTTCGCTGCAACGACGCCATTTGGCCCGTACCGCCTCCTCGACACTGAGTCCGGTCAACATCGCCACCTCTTCATTACTCATGTCGTTGAAGCCGTGGAAGACAAACCCGTGTTGCTGGCGAATATTGCCGAGGACAGTAGTGATAAATTCGTATGACGGGGCGGTTTGTCGCACGACGTAATTTTGTGCTGGCTGGTAACCATGTAATACGGGGAAATAGCCGTTTGGCAGCGCGATGACGCCGCCATTCTCTGCAATTACGGGGCTGCGCATGTGTAACCGTCTGGCAAGCAGGTGTTGTACTTCCCCCAGTGTTTTGCTGGTGACCGGTACGACGGGAACGTGCAGGTCTTGCAATTCTACCAGTGCCGGGCGCGCCGCCTCACAGCTGTAACTGTCGTGATCAAGTAAGGTACCGTCAAGATCGGTATAGACCACGTATGGCAAAGCAGGGTGTGGGAACCGGCCGCGCATGGTTCTAGCCCTGAATCGCCGCAGTGATGTTGATGGGCTGTTGTTTGCGTTTTTCGTGGAAATAGTTGGTGGCATCGACAAAGCCATCAATGCTGCCGCAGTCGAAACGCTGGCCACGGTATTTGAAGGCCACGACCATGTTTTCCTTTGCCTGGATTTGCAGGGCATCGGTCAGTTGCAACTCGCCGCCCTTGCCAGTTGGCGTACGTCGCAGGATATCGAAAATATCCGGGGTGAGGATGTAACGACCAACGATGCCGAGATTGCTGGGCGCCTTGTCCGGATGGGGCTTTTCAACCATTGAAGATATCATGAAGATATCATCTTCCAGTTTTTTGCCCTCTATGATGCCGTACTTGTGAATTTCGTTACGCTCGACTTCCTGGATCGCGATAACGCTGCAGCGGTATTTTTCATACACCTTGAGCATCTGGGCCAGGACGGCGTTGTTTTCACCAACACACAGATCGTCGGCGAGCACGACACCAAACGGTTCATGGCCGATCAGGGTCTCACCGGTGAGGATGGCATGACCGAGGCCGCGCATTTCAATCTGCCGCGTGTAGGAGAAGATGCAGTCATCGATAAGGCGACGGATGTCAGTGAGCTGGTGTTCCTTGTTGGTGCCACTGATCTGGTGTTCAAGTTCATAGCTTGTATCAAAATGATCTTCCAGGGCGCGTTTGCCACGCCCCGTGACGATGGCAATTTCACGCATGCCGGCGTCAACTGCCTCCTCGACACCATACTGGATCAGCGGCTTGTCGAGGATGGGCAGGATCTCTTTGGGCATGGATTTGGTTGCAGGCAGAAAGCGTGTTCCATAGCCCGCTGCGGGGAAAAGGCATTTCCTGATCATTTTCAATCCTCCCGGCCAGGCCCGATGCCCGGCCATATCGTTTCAAGCCATTCATGCGATACAGTAGACAGGGCAAAAGCCGTGCCTCCTTACAGTATTTCCTGTTTTATCAATAAATTATTAAGGATTGACGACAAGAGAAGGGTACTGGCACAACAGTTTATGCACCGCTATGGTGCAATAATGCACCGGCATCTCCCGGACCCGGGCCAATGCATACTGTCAAATAGCCATGCTGTGGATTGTGAATGGCCGTGCCGAACCGGCATTACCTGTTAAGGCGGGTGTTACCGGCCCGGCATGGTCAGGCTTTTTGACTATGCCGCGTGGGCATGATGCTGCTGTTTGTTATCCAGCGAGATAAGTTTACGCCGGTAGTGGTCGCGTAATTCCATGAAGATAGCGAGTTGGGCACGGCTATACAGGCTGTCTGGCTGACTGTATCGGTCTACCTTGTTATTCAGCTCTATCAGCACAGCGACAATCTCCTTCCTTTTCAGGATTGTGGCTGTGTTCATGCTCATAACCTCACTTTCAGTGGTTGAACGTTTGTGTTTGTCACGTAGTAAGTATAGTTAACGAAGGCAAGATAACAGGTGAAATAGACCAGCATTTTGTGTGAAAAAAGTCACAAAACGACAAACTGATCAGGAGGCGGCGCACGACCGCAGGTAGGGTTGTAAGGATGGTTCAAGCAGCCATTGTTGCAGGCGGTCAGCCGGTTGCGGCTGGTTAAAATAGGTACCCTGCATGTGGACGCAGCCCTGCTGGAACAGGAAGTCGAGCTGTTGTGAGTTTTCCACGCCCTCGGCAACGATGTCGAGCTTCAACTCATAGGCCAGGCGCGTGATGCCGGCGGCAATCGTCGCATGGTCCGGGTTGTCATCCATATCATGAACAAAACTGCGGTCCAGCTTGATACCGTCAATCGGCATGGATTTCAGGTAGGCAAACGAGGAATAGCCGGTACCGAAGTCATCGATGTAGATTTGTACGCCCAGATCATGCAGTTCGCGCAGCAGGTCCATGCCGTGTTCGACGTCATGCATAAGTAGCGATTCGGTGATCTCGAGCTTCAGACTGCGGGCCGGCAGTTTGTACCTGTCCAGTGTGTTTTCGACTTCGCTGAGGATGTTGCCCTGCTCGAATTCACGTGCAGAAATATTCACCGACATATCAAGGTGCGTGAGTCCCTGTGCATACCACTGTGCGAGTTGCCGGCAGGCAGTATCAAGTACCCACTTGCCAATCGGAACGATTAGCCCGTTGCGTTCAAGATGTTCGATAAAGGCTACCGGTGATATGAGTCCCTTTTCGGGGTGCTGCCAGCGAATCAGTGCCTCGACGCCGGTGACAGTGCCTTGTTTCATGTTTACTTGTGGTTGGTAATACAGGACAAACTGGTTTTCACGCAAGGCCTGGTTGAGGCGCTTGTCCATTTTCATCTGCAGATGCATGTTGTCGCGCATGTCACGGGTAAAGGACGACAGACAATTGCCACCGCGCTTTTTCGAATCGTACATGGCCATGTCGGCATCCTTGATGAGCTGCTCGGACTCGAGATCATCGAAGGGGTAGATGGTAATACCGATACTTGTGGTCACCGTCA
>JASFJH010000154.1:0-5504 GCA_050122215.1 Granulosicoccaceae bacterium
CTCGTACTACTCAACCGACGAGGTCTTCCGTGTGCAGGAAGGCATGGCCATCCCGAAAGGGCAGCGTTTCAACTACGAGGGCACGATCTACACATATGTCGGCGGTGATGGACATGTCGGCTCAGGCCAGTTGATCACGGGCGAAACCGGGATTGGTGTCGAATATGACCCGGCCACCTATTATACGGTCATCAGTTCAGGTAACTACACGGTCAAAGACGGCAGCGGCACGAATGTGAGTGGTGACTGCGCCTCGCCCAGCCCGACCAACTACGGTTACTTCGAGGACCGGCCTTCCGAGTTCAAGGCCCAGGGCAACAACCCGGCCGTCGCCCTCGCCCCGGACGGTCGTTGCCTTGAGGCGCATACCATTGCCGCCAATACGGACGAAATGCAGAACTTCGCCAACTGGTTCAGTTACTACCGCAAGCGTCACCTTGCCACGCGTGGTGGCCTGACATCCGCACTCAACGACATTACCGGCATCCGCGTGGGCATGTTTACCATTAACGACCTCGGCGCGGTCACGATGCGTGACTTCGACACGGAAAAAGACACGGTCTTTGGCCAGATTTATTCCGAAGAAGTCGATGGGGGCACACCGAACCGCCAGGCCCTTTATCATGCCGGCAATCAATACGACACGAATACGAACATTGTCACCGACGAGTGCCAGAAGAATTTCACCCTCATGTTCACCGACGGTTTTGCCAGCCTCGGCGGTACCCTGCCAAGCCCCGGCGATGCAGACGGTGATGATGGCTCGCCCTATGCCGACAGTTACAGTAATACGCTGGCCGATATCGCCATGTACTATTACGAGAATACCCTGCGCGGCGACAGCTTCACGGCGGGCGAGGTACCCGTATCCGATCAATGCGATGTCAGCCCGGTTGATCCGAAGCTCGACTGTAATGACGACCTGCACATGGTTACCTACACGGTCGGCCTCGGTGCGCAGGGCACGATCTTCAATAACCCGGCCGTCAGCCCGTTCTATGACGAGGTCGCCGATGTATACAGCACGGCCGTCACCTGGCCGGACGTGAATACGGCGCGCGACCCGCGCCAGATCGACGATCTCTATCATGCCGCCGTGAACGGCCGTGGTGAAATGTACAATGCCGCGACCCCTGCCGACCTCGCCGACGAGCTCGAGACCGCGTTGAAATCGATTACCTCGCAAACCGGCTCGGCTTCGGCGGTGGCCTTTAACACAAGTGTGCTCAGCACCGGCAGTGTCGTGTACCAGGCACGCTTTAATACCGACAAGTGGCGTGGCCAGTTGCTCTCCTTCGATCTCGACGCCGGCACGGGCGCTGTCAGCGCCACGGCCAACTGGGACGCAGGTAACCTTCTCCCGGCTGCCGATTCACGCGTCATCCTGACCTATAACCCGGATGCCAGTTACAACCGCGGCGTGACCTTTACCGCCAACACGAATGACGACCTGTCCGACTCAAGCCTGTCGGCTGCCGCGATTGCAGACCTCTCTGCCTCACTGCCTGGCGATCGGGACGCCGAGGATCGCCTCGACTACGTGCGTGGCGATCGCAGCGATGAAGGCGAAGGATTTCGTGTGCGCCATGACGATACCGTGCTCGGCGATATTGTCCACTCGGCACCCGTGTTTGTCGGCGCCCCCAGCCAGGGCTGGCCGGACGGCAACGACGCGAATGGCTTCCCGCAAAGCGCATCAAGCTACAGCGCGTTCCAGGATGCAACAACCCGCACCTCGGTTGTGTACATCGGCGCGAATGACGGCATGCTGCATGGCTTCAATGCCTCGACCGGCGTCGAAGTTCTCGGCTATATCCCGAACGCGGTGTATTCGAGCAGCGCCAACGAGGGGCTGCACTACCTCAGTGATCCGGATTACCAGCATCGTTACTATGTCGATGGTACACCGACCATCTCGGATGCCTATACGCCAGGACGTAACGGCGACGGTACCACGTCATCTACGGCATGGCGCACCGTGCTTGTCGGTAGCCTGCGAGGTGGCGGTCAGGGCGTCTATGCGCTCGATGTCACCTCACCCGACAGCTTCAGTTCAACAGATGCGAGCGCCGCCTCCACCGTGCTGTGGGAGTTCACGAGTGCGGATGACCCTGACCTCGGTGACACCTTCTCGCGTCCCACGATCGTGCCGACCAATGCCACCGATGGCAGTGGCAACCTGCGCTGGGCCGCGATCCTGGGTAACGGCTACAACAGTGGCAGTAACACACCGACCGCCGGTGACTGTTCTGCCAAGCTGTTCATCCTGTTCCTCGACGGTGGCCTCGACGGGGAATGGACCCTGGGGACCGACTACCTCAAGATCGGCACCGGCGCAGGCAGTGCCGATGACTGTAACGGCCTGTCCACGCCGCGTGTCGTCGATATCGACAGTAATGCAATCGCTGATCTGGTTTATGCCGGCGACCTGCATGGCAACCTGTGGGCCTTCGATCTGTGTAACGTCGATAACCAGGGTGTCTGCCAGGGCAGCGGCTGGGGTGTAAAATATGATGATGGTGCTAATCCAACCCCGGCAATAGCGCCGTTGTTCACGGCAAAAGATGCGAGCGGCAACCGCCAGCCGATTACCGTCGCGCCCACCGTGATCTCGCACCCGACGATCTTCTCCACCGGCTTTGATCCGAATGTGCTCGTGCTGTTCGGTACCGGCCAGTACATCGTTGACGGCGACAAGAGCAACCCGGTCTCCGCGAGCAACCCGCGAAACACATACTACGGCGTCTGGGATCGTGGCGATGCCCAATTGCTTCGCGCCAAGCTCATGCAGCAGGTCTTCGAGACCGGCTACGGCGCCGGTGCATCAATCCGCGTCACGGGTACGGATGAACCGGACTATACTGCCCCGAATGCCGGCGACCGTGAATATGGCTGGTACCTCGACCTGCCGGACACAAGCGCGGCTGACAACAGCGCGAGTGGTGCCCCGGAACGCGTCGTCGTGAATTCGGTTGTGGTTGGCGATATCGTGTTCTTCAACACACTCGTACCGACCGCCAACGGTTGTGACGTGGGTGGTTACGGTTACCTCATGTCCGTGTTGACGAAGAACGGCGGTCGCCCGGATGATTCGGTTTTCGATGCGAACAATGATGGCAGCATTAACGACTCGGATCTCGTCACCGTTGGCGACGATAATGTGGCCGCGGTTGGCCAGGTGTTCGAGGAAGGCATCGTCTCCGAGCCGAGCTTCCTCAGTGACAACCGTTACGTCTCGACGAGTAAGGGTGATATCGAGCAAGACGAAACCGAGCCGCCGGGTACCGCTGAAATCGGCCGCTACTCGTGGCAGGAAATTCGTGACGAATAAAATGACGAATGAGGTAATCAACTGATGTCAGTCAAACAACGTGGTTTTACCCTGATCGAGCTGATGATAGCGGTCGCCGTACTCGCGATTATTGTCGGTGTGGCGATTCCGTCCTACCAGAACCAGATTCGCAAGACCCGTCGCGCCGATGGCCGCGGGGCGCTGTTCGATGCGGCGCAGGCGCTGGAACGCTGCAATACGATCAACGGTAGCTACAACCATGCGAATTGCGGTGCCAACGCCTTCTCGGCTACCTCACCGGAGGGTTATTACGCCATCGCGACAACTGCGATAACGGCATCAACATTTACCCTGAGTGCCACGCCGCAGGGGGCGCAGGCCGCTGATGCGGCCGATTGCCCGACCTTGACGTTGACCAATACCGGCGTGAAGACCCCGGACCCGGATCCGAACCGTTGCTGGGAGTAAATCGTTGCTGCGCAGCCTAACTGCCGGCTTTTAATTCTTTCGGCAACGTAAACGTAATCGTTTCCCGCTCACCTGAAGCCTCGGTCGCCGTTTCGGCACCGAGGCTTTTCAGTCTGGTAATCACCTGTTCGACCAGCACTTCCGGCGCCGAGGCACCGGCGGTCACGCCGATATTCTCGACACCTTGCAGCCAGTCCGGCTGGATGTCGTCCGGGCCGTCAATGAGATGCGCTGGCACGCCCTGTTTTTGCGCGATCTCGCGCAGGCGATTCGAGTTTGAGCTGTTCGGTGAACCGACCACGAGCACCAGGTCAGACCGGGCCGCGAGTTTCTTCACCGCGTCCTGGCGGTTTTGCGTGGCATAGCAGATATCATCCTTCTTCGGCCCGAGGATCGCCGGGAAGCGCGCCTTCAGGGCATCAATGATGGCGGCCGTATCATCCATCGACAGGGTCGTTTGCGTCACAAACGCGATATGTTGCGGATCGCTGACCGCTAATGTCGCGACATCGTCGACCGTCTCGACCAGGTACATGGCCGGCCCGGCATCCGCCGCGTACTGGCCCATCGTGCCTTCGACCTCGGGGTGGCCGGCATGCCCGATCAACACGACTTCCCGGCCAGCCTTCGCATGCCGCGCGACTTCAAGGTGCACCTTGGTGACGAGCGGACAGGTTGCATCGAACACGCGCAAACCACGCCGTTCCGCGTCCTCACGCACCGATTGCGCGACACCGTGCGCGCTGAAGATCACGGTGGCCCCGGCAGGCACCTCGTCGAGTTCCTCGACAAACACTGCACCCTTGTCACGCAGACCGTCGACGACAAAACGGTTATGCACGACCTCGTGGCGTACATAGATTGGCCTGCCGTAAATCTCAAGCGCCCGTTCAACGATCTCGATCGCGCGGTCGACCCCGGCACAAAACCCCCGCGGATTTGCCAACAGTACCTGCATCAGACTTCCCCGCTCGGTCCGTCTACCGAGACAAGCTCGACATCGAAGGTGATGGTGTGCCCGGCCAGCGGGTGATTGAAATCGACCACGATATTATCGTCGAGGACCTCCATGATCTTCCCCGGTACTTCGTCGCCGGCCGGCGTGCTAAAGCCGACGATCAGACCCTGCTCGAGTGGCATGTCTTTCGGGAACTTGTCTCGCGACAACATGTGCACATTGGTTTCATCGGCAAAGCCAAAGGCTTCCTGCGGCACCAGCGACACACACTGGCGTTCGCCAGGCTGCATCATGCGCACCACGGCCTCGAGACCTTCGATCAGGGTGCCGTCGCCAACTGTAAAGCGCAGCGGATCGCTGCCTTCGGTTGATTCGATGACCGTGCCATTTTCTATCGCCAGCGTGTATTTGATCACCACACTGCTGCCAGGCTGGATTGTCGGGGTTTCCTCGTTCATATCTGCTTTTTCGCCTTTTTCAGCCCGAGCGCCGCATCGAGGATCAGTAATGCCGCGCCAAGCGTGATTGCCGCATCGGCAATGTTGAATGCCGGCCAATAATAGGCCTCGTAATACCACTGGATAAAGTCAATCACATAACCGTGCCAGAAACGGTCGATGACATTGCCCAGTGCGCCACCAAGAATCAACGCCAGGGCGATGGCCTCACGGTTGCGTCCTGCCGGCAAGCGCCTCAACCATATGATGATCACGGCACTGATCACAAGGGCCAGCGCCACGAATAACCAGCGCTGCCAGCCACCGGCCTCGCTCAAAAAGCTGAACG
>JASFJH010000155.1:0-5496 GCA_050122215.1 Granulosicoccaceae bacterium
TCTCATAGCACCACCTCTTGTCGAGATTATTCCTGGTTCCAATCTGCTGCTAATAATTGCAACAATTGCTACTGGCGCCACCAGCAGTCGCATGCATATCAGGTACCATTTGATGTGCAACGATATGCTGGAAGTGATTCGACAGCGGCAGATTTGACTTGAATAATAACTCGAATGCACTACGTGGTATCGATGCCGCTCTTACTGAACCGAGCGCAGTGCATCTCGCTGATCGCTTGCTATTATCGATGAGTGAAAAGACTCCAAATAACTCGCCCGCATGCATACGATCAAGTTGCAAAGTACCGCACTTCCTCTTATGTGTCACAGCCACTTCACCATCAATGATGAGGTAAACATTGTCGGCTGATTCGAATTTGTGCCCACCACGATAATTGTCGACAACCATAATTTTATCGAGCATTTCCATCTCATCATCAGATAGCATATTAAACTCAGATACACTCAACAGAAATTCAATAAGATCTTTGTCATTTTTTCTCCTGTCCCCGTCAGGTAATGTCTTCATGATCCTTCTCCTTGTCTATTAGATAATGCTTATTAACCGTTTTACTGACTTCACTTGCCTGGGGTATCGAGCTTGCCTGTGACAGCAGCGCGACTTCTTGATGATGAGTATCGACGGCATGGCACGGAAAAGTCCCCGCCAAACGGCGACGGCACTACGCCGAAAAACCAACGGACTTTTTATGCGTGATAATCAATGGCTTATAAAATTCTCGCGGCACCCTGAAGAAGTTCGGTAGGATTGTTGTACAGCACATGGGGAGTGACCGGGGATGCAGCAGCAGGCACATACAGGCTTTTATCTCGAGGACTGGCAGGTCTCACCGTCAGAGGGCCTGCTGAGCCGCGGCGACGAGATCGTGCACCTCGAGCCAAAGGCCATGGAAGTGCTGGTCTATTTCGCCTCCCACCCAGGTGAGGTCATCACCCGCGAAGCACTCGAGCGCGATGTCTGGCACGGTGCCGTGATCGGTTACGACGCCGTGACCAACACTGTGATCAAGCTGCGCAAGGCCCTGCAAGACAACGCCCGGCAACCGCGTTTCATCGCCACCATCCCGAAAAGGGGTTATCAACTCATTGCCCCGGTTAGCTACCTCGAGGATGAGAGTGCCAACACGCCGTCCCCGCGCCCCAACATGCCGGCTGCTAACGCAGCACAGCCACAGCGCCGGGCTGGCATGGTGATGGCCGCGCTGGCGGCCGTAAGCATTATCGCGCTGGTATTTGGATTGGTATGGTTATGGCCATCGTCGCCTTCCCCAAACAAACCAGTGGGCCCGGCGACCGCCGACAACAGCGTGGTGCCGCCTTCAATTGTCGTGCTGCCGTTTGAAAACCTCAGTGAGGATCAGAAACAGGAATATCTCGCCGATGGGATCACAGAAGACATCATCACCGACCTTTCAAGATTATCGAACATACTCGTGATCGCCAGTAACACCTCCTTCAAATACAAAGGCAAACCCGTCCTGTTGGAAGAAGTCGCGGCAGATCTGGACGTTGAGTTTGTTCTCCAGGGCAGTATCCGGCGAGTTGGCGAAGCGGTCCGGGTTAATGCCCGGCTTGTCAATGCGAAAACCGGCTTCAATACCTGGGCACAACGCTACGATAGAAACATTGCCGAACTGTTTGCCGTGCAGGATGAGGTCACCCACAGTATTGCCAAGGCACTCGCCGTCAAGATCACAACCCAGGAAAAAACCCGCCTCGCGCAAAAAACCACCGACAGCCTGAAGGCGTACGACTTCTTCCAGGAAGGAAAGCGTATTTTTCAGGGCAACACCAAGGAGACAAGCGAACTGGCGCGTGAAATGTATCGCAAAGCCATCGAACTCGACCCGGGCTACGGTCGTGCGTATGGCGCGATGGCCTTCAGCCTGGCCGAAGAGTTCCGCAGGGGATGGACGGGTACACCGGTTGAGACCCTGGATCGCGCGTTGGTACTCGCAAGGCAAGCGGTGGCTCTTGACGAATCGGCCCCCCAGACCCACTTTGCGCTGGGCTTTGTCCATCTCATGCGCAAGGAATACGCCAGCGCGGAGAAAGCCGCGACACAGTCGCTCACCGTTGCGCCCAATTATGCGGACGGCTATGGCTTACTTGCCCTGATTAAAGCGAATCTCGGGCAGCCGGAACAGGCGATCGAAATCAATACCAGGGCGATGCGCCTTAACCCATATTACACCTGGAATTATCTGTATACGCAGGGCAGCGCACACTACATGCGTGGCGACTACGAGGCAGCCATCACGACACTGGAACAAGCCCAGGCGCGAAACGAAAACGTCGTGCAGGTCAAGCTGTTTCTCGCGGCCAGTTATATGAAGGCCGGCCGCCAGGATGATGCGGAATGGATCACCGACCAACTGGAGATCCTGAGCCCAACGGCGACCCTGACGGAGATCAACAGAACCATTCCGATCGCTGATCCTGAAATCAAACGCACACTGTTAGCCGACCTTCGAAAAGCAGGCTTGCCCGAGTAGCACTCGCACCTTCACGCTGTGATTTATAGCAGAGGTGTATCCAGGTGGCATAAAAAAGCCGCCCATCAGGGCGGCTTCGAGTAACACGATCCAACCAGATAACGACTTTAGTCATCATCACCGAGGTTATAAACCTTGAGGTCCTTGGCATTCTTTATTTTACCGCTAAAGCCAGCATTTTTGATAATAGCCTGTATCTCGTCCACCCGCGGACTGGTGACCGGTGTCAAATGTGACAACACCAATGTCTTTACATCCGCTGCTTTCGCGACACCGGCAATCAATGAGGGCTGCGTGTGCAGGATATGAAAGAGCGGATTGGGCGGTGCATCACCCGGTTCCATCACCGCGGCGTCGTAAATCAGCAAATCCGCCCTCTTTAATTCGCCCGTTGAGCGGCACAATTTGTTTTACGCAAAAATGCGCTTTTCTCGCTTGTGCTTATACATCGCTTTATCTGCCCGGTCCAATAATTCATCGAGAGACTCGTTTGATTGCAGATCGATCATCACGCTGCCTGAACTAAAGCCTATCGTATAGGGCTTGTTTCCAGTTTTGTTTATGATTCTGGTCATGTCGTTCAGGCGCGCTATTGCTGTATTCATATCAGCACGTGTACCATGCGCAATAACAGCGAACTCATCGCCACCTACCCGTCCCAGAATGTCGCTATGGCGAAAGCACTTGCGTAACAAGGTAGCCATATCGAGTAAAAGCCGCGATCCAACTTCATGCCCCAGTGTGTCATTGACCTCCTTCAGCCCATCCACATCGAAGAAAAGAATAAACATCTGTCTGTTGCTACGATACGCATCGGACAATGCTTGCTCACCGAGCAGGTAAAAGCCTCTGCGATTGTACAGCCCGGTCAACTCATCGGTTATCGAAATGTTGTGTAGCACGCGCTCCAGGGCATTTATCTTGCCAGCCATTAGAATGACCACGATAATAAGAAGTATCGCCATAATCGCTGCAGTCAGTGCTGCCGCATAGGGTAAGCTCAGGATACCAACCGAAAGCAGTCGTTCCGATATCAGCAGGATCAGATAGGAAATTGCCACTGAGACCGGGAGCATAATGCGTGCGAAATGACCCCCGATCCCCGCACTAACCAGCGTTGCAAACATACCGTAGGGAGCCCGGCGGTTCGTCAGCACAAAGGTCAGTAACGTAGTGCAAACCAGGGTCTGCGGCGAAATACGGATCTCCTCCGTATGACCGACAAAATAGCTGGCACCAAAGACATAAGCCGCGATGAATACCAGGTTGAGTATCACAAGTATGATGATAAACATATCCAGTATCCTGCCGAGCGAATCCTGGCGTGTCTCCTTGATTTCAAGTGACAAGCCCAGTAACACAAAGCATGTTGCTGACTGAATCGACATGGGGTGAGTCATCGGCAACATGCTATCCAGTACCCATAGTGCGCCGATACCGGTCATACTCCCGTTCAAATGCACGAACAGTTCCATTACGGCAAGGAAGATAGCAGCACTCGCACACAGCCGGCGGGTGACGAAGCGCCAGCGGTCGTGTTTCTGATAGGTCAACATCACGCTCACGCTGAGAAATAGTACGGAAAGTGCGGTGCTGGATTGCATTACCGCCCAGCCGTCTGGAAGAAGTGAGCCGAAATCGGGCACTGTCCAGCCTGACAGGATAATTATGCCAATTAACAGGGTTACCAGCAGACAGACCTTGTTGATGATTGCAAATCGACCCAGAAGTTTCGGATCGGGCTGATTCAAGACGGAGATTTCTGCCTGCATTATTTTCCTTTGCGTGTCTCTTTGGACAGCTCAGTAATCCACGACGACATGAAAGCCAGCCATTGTTGCTGGTCTGGTAGCTGCTAAAACGAAAAAATTAGCCCCAATACGACGAGCGGTACAGTCAAGCCCCCCTGAACTGTAGACCACCCGGATAGCCTATGTTGGCAAATATAAATACATCACTATGCGACTATCCATATATCCCTAGTGTAGTCTGCATTATCATTTCTGCCATACACCCGGCCGATTTGGTTGTGGATGCGTAAGGATAAACAGCCCTTTCACCCATCACGCGGGTTGAATAATGAGCTGGCTGATTTCACTCGGCGCCAGGAAGCGCAAGGGCGGCCCCCAGTAACCGGTACCGTTGCTGACAAAGATCTGTTGCTCCGGGGTATGGGCATGCAATCCTGACAGATACGGCTGCGCGGCCATGACCAGCAGGCCGAAGGGAAAGATCTGGCCGCCATGGGTATGGCCGCTGAGCATCAGATCACAGCGGCAACCATTCATCTCCGTGATCATCTTCGGCTGGTGTGCCAGCACGATGCAACACTTGCCCTGGTCACATCCGGCAAACGCCTTCTCGGTGTCCGGTGGATAGAATCCCGCGCGCACGCCGCTGAGATCGTTCAGGCCAACCAGGTTGAACTGTTGATCGCCCTCACCGATCGCGACGTGCTCATTGCACAGCGGGACGATCCCCAGCTCCCTGACATACGCCAGTGCCTCACCAACACCGTGAAAGTACTCATGGTTGCCCAGTATGAAATAGGTAGGGGCGTGCAGGTCTTTTAAGGGATACAGATCATACTCAATACGGCTTATCGGCAAGTCCACCAGGTCACCGGTGATCACTACCATGTCGGGGTTCAAGCGGTTGGTCTCTTCCACCAGCCGTTCAATAAAATCGCGTTTTATGGTCCGGCCCACATGAATATCGGTCAGCTGCACCAGGTTAAAGCCCGCCCGCGGAAAGTCCTTGATCTTGACCTGCACCCGGTTCAGGGTGGGAAACCGTATCCCCTGGCTAAAGCCGCGTAACAGGTAGGCAATGGCCGCCACCAGCATCGTCACATCAAACAGCAGTTTCAGCGTCCGGCGCCGGGCGTGGTCATACGGTACACGTTTCGAAACAGTAATCGACAGGTCGTAGACAACGGCGACGACAAACAGCATAAAGGTGATGCCGATAAAACTGCTGG